>JAAYGM010000065.1 GCA_012727735.1 Bacteroidales bacterium
ATTTACGCACACTTTTTTGTTTATCCTAACATATCCAAATTTATTTGTTTAAATTTGTATGCTTGAAATACAGGTATTTAGGTTGGAGTGCTGAATTGTAACAAACTTAATTAAACCTATTGGGTAGAGCCTCTCTCTCCGCTGAACAGCAGAAAATCCTTACCAGGCAATTGGCAGGGATTTTTTTTTGTGTCACTCACACAGCAAGATAGCTGGCTGAACTTTCGCAGGTCTGACGTATTTAGCGATACATAATATGCGGAGATACCTGCGAAAGTTGAATAGCTGATAAAAGTTGAAAATCTCTGAAATAAAATATTTATCTTTGCATCTGAATAGCCAGAACCCGGATTTAACTCCTTTGTTATAAGCAAAAAAAAGATGCTTTTCAACTCACTTGACTTTGCCATTTTTCTTCCTGTTGTTTTCTTTTTATATTGGTTTGTCACCAATAAGAATCTGAAGTTGCAAAACCTGTTACTGGTTGTGTCCAGCTTTGTTTTTTATGGCTGGTGGGACTGGCGCTTTCTTATTCTAATGGGGATTACGATCCTCCTGAGCTGGCTGAGCGGCCTGGGTATCCGTTCTGTGCGTTACAACCATGAGGAGGGAGCTGCCCGGAAGAGGCTGCGGCTGATTACTGCACTCAATATTATCATTAACCTTCTC
Source organism: Bacteroidales bacterium (assembly GCA_012727735.1). Taxonomy (GTDB): domain Bacteria; phylum Bacteroidota; class Bacteroidia; order Bacteroidales; family Dysgonomonadaceae; genus Proteiniphilum. Next base: position 670 of record JAAYGM010000065.1, read on the forward strand.
ATACTGGGTTATTTCAAGTACTACAATTTTTTTATTGAGAGTTTCACTGAAGCTTTCTCCCTGTTCGGGAAAGAGATCTCCTCCGGCAGCCTGAAGATTATCCTGCCGGTCGGCATCAGCTTTTATACTTTTCAGGCATTGAGTTATACGATCGATGTATACCGGAAGAAGATCAGTCCCACAACCGATGTCATCTCATTCTTCGCCTATGTCAGCTTCTTCCCCCAGCTGGTTGCAGGACCCATTGAGCGGGCCACCAACCTGCTGCCGCAGTTCTACCGGAAACGGCATTTCGATCCGGTGCAGGCGGCTGACGGTCTCAGGCAGATCCTGTGGGGGCTGTTCAAGAAGATCGTCATTGCCGATAACTGTGCCGAATATGCCAACACCATCTTCAATGAGTCCGCCGATATGTCCGGCAGTACGCTCCTTCTGGGTGCACTCTTTTTCACCTTTCAGATCTACGGTGATTTCTCCGGTTACTCCGATATAGCGATCGGTACGGCACGTTTGTTCGGCATCAACCTGATGCGTAACTTTGCTTTCCCCTATTTCTCAAGAGATATCGCTGAGTTCTGGAGACGATGGCACATCTCACTGACAACATGGTTCAGGGATTATCTCTATATCCCTCTGGGAGGCAGCAGAGGCAGCGTGATGATGAAGATAAGAAACACGTTCATCATTTTCCTGGTGAGTGGTTTCTGGCATGGTGCCGACTGGACCTTTATCATCTGGGGAGCACTTAACGCTGTCTACTTCCTCCCGCTACTGCTGACGAAGAGGAACAGAGCTAATCTGGAGACGGTGGCACAGGGTAAGCGCCTGCCCACAATGAAAGAGACGTTGTCCATGCTGTCGACTTTCGGGTTGACCCTCTTCGCCTGGATCTTCTTCAGGGCAGAAAGCCTGGATCACGCGGTGGCATATATCTCGGGGATCTTCTCCGCATCACTCTTCACCATCCCTCAATTTGCCGGTAGTGCCGATGCCGTGACGACAATCATTCTTATCGTTGTTTTCATGATGCTAGAGTGGCAGGGAAGAGAGCAGCAGTACGCTATTGAGAGACTGGGGCTGAACTGGAAAAGACCCTGGCGGTATGCATTTTACTATGCAGTGATCATTGCCATCATTCAATTCGGAGGCAGTGAACAACAATTCATCTATTTTCAATTTTAGACGCATCCCAATGAAGATTTTTTTTAAAAAAATATTGATTTTCTCTTTCCTGCCATTGGTGATCCTGCTCCTGTTTGATTTTTGGTTAAGAGGTCAGGATTCCGTCTACGAAGAGAAGTATGAGGGGTTGTTGTCCGCAAAAGATTCGGTGCAGCTTCTGATACTGGGGAACTCGCACGCGACCTATGGTGTCGATCCCACAGCCTTCTCAACTATCTACGCCTACAACCTGGCAAACCTAAGCCAGACCATCTATTTCGATAAAAGGCAAACACTCAGATCAATTGAGCAGGGTGTGCGCAGGCTGGAATATGTTTTGATCAGTGTCGATTACCACTCTCTCTTTACCGAGAGCCAGGAGAACAGAGACTACTGGTCCTGGTACGGTCACGGTATAGCGTATAAAGAGAAGAACTACCTGCTCCCCGCTATCTCGCCCTTCCTCTGGGGTTATACACCAAAGGTCTCTTTTTCGCTATTGAGCAAAACAATCAGGAATCACATCAGGTATCAGGGTGAGTCAGACATTCATTTTAATGTGGAATCAGATATTGATGCTTCTGCCCCCTTGCAGCAGGGTTTCATCACGTTCACTGAGACGGATGATGATAGTTTTAATGAAATCTCTTACAGGGAAAGAATAGAGCGATACCGCGAGCCTGTTGACAGTAAGAGGGTTGAGGTGCTGGCTGACCTGGAAGATTTCATCGTTCAGCTGCAGTCGTCAGGTATCACACCCATCTTTTTCACATCACCCACCTTTCATGACTACAATCAGTATCTCGATCGTGCAACCCTTCATCGCAACATGAACGATATTCACCGATTAAGTGAGAAGTATGGTATTGAACACTGGGACTATATGGATGACCACCACTTCACAAAAGAGGATTTTTACAACAGCGATCACCTGAATAAAAGGGGAGCAGTGAAATTCAGTAAGCTACTCTCAGAAAGATTAGACGTGCTTCAACTCCAGTGATGCCGGTGGCTGGATATCTTATTGAAAATCAGGATATGTCAGTTTTAACAACATAATGTAATCTTCCTCATTTTCATCAATCGTCCGGAAGCCTAATCGCTCATAGAGGTGGATAGCAGGATTGCCTTTGGATATACTCAATGAAACCTGGGCATAGTTTTGCGATTTCATTAAAGCAACCATTTTCTTCATCATCACTGTTCCGATACCTTTGCCCCGGAACTCTTCAAAAAGGGCAATGGAAATTTCAGGCGTTTGTCCGTCGATATACCCGTACCCTTTTAACTCCTCCTGGAACGAGCGTATCCAGACGGCTCCAGCAATCCTGTTCTTAATGATGGCGACCAGACAATGATCATCATTGCCTTCTCCCCAATTGTCCCAATAGACCCTGATTTGCGGCAGGTAAATTATATCTTTCGGATAAGAGTTCTTCGGGTCGGGATGATAAATGGCTTCGCACATGATCTCTTCCATAAAGGAATACTCCTCCGGAAGAATTTTTCTGATGATTATTTTTTCACTCATCTCTTCTTTTCTGTATATTCAGGGGGTTGTGAAATAAAACGCAAAGATAAAAGTTCCAAAGCCATTAGGTTTTATTATTCTTGCTAAAATAGGATGCCTGTTTCAGTAAGAATTATCCGAAACAGGCATCTGTTTGACTACAACTTACCGATAAACGCTGCAATACCCAGCGCACACTCTGCTACACGTTCGTAGTTGACCACACCCAGGTTATCTTCAGGTGTATGTGTGAGTTCCTGTGTCTCCATATGCTCGATGAACCACTGTGAACTCACGGCAATGGCCGGGCAACCCTGTTGCAGGAACACGCTGTGGTCCCCCTGATACCATGGTAATCCCTCAACCAGTTCGGGGGTTTCTGTAAGTACTTCATGTAATGCATTAACCAATTTCTCCGGCAGATTGAACGGGGAGAAACAGGAGATTCCCTCTTTATAACCGGCACCATCGATATTGATATTCAGCAGAATGTCGCTGAACCGCCCCTCGTTCTGTTCGATGTACCTGACCTGCCCGGGTGCGCCGTAATAATCCTCTCCGTTAAAAACGACCAGCTCAATGGGGTGATCACCGGTATAATCTTGCAACAATTCTGCCAGCAACAACAGGATGGTGACCCCCGTGCCATTGTCTATCGCGCCCGGCGTACCAATCTTGGTATCGATATGGGCTGAGATGACAATCCGCTTCTTCTCCCGGGTTCGGTTTCGCCCGATCACGTTGAATGCTGTTTCAGGAATACGTGTTGCCCGGGAAATCAACTCAACGGTTTCTCCTGCACAGGCAAGCAGCTTCTCCCCTTCGCTGTCTTTCATGTAGACCGAGGGGATGTCGAAGTCGCCATCTTCGAACAATGGGAACGGGTATACTCCGCCGGCGGTGGCCGCATTGCGTTCAGTGGCACATACCAGCGCTTTCGGATTGCCCCTCTCCAGCAGGGAGACCAGATGCTGGTGCTCTTCGGGATTCCAGAAGGGGAAATTCTTCGGTGCTATTTGCTGGGCAGCGATCCCGCCATGGAGCAGCACGATCTTATCCTTTATGTTCGTTGTTTCCAACTGCTCAACCTTGTCGATGGCTGCCAGCTCTCCGGTTACCGAGCACCCCAGTGAGTAGTGGGAAGAGAGGACCTCAAACGCCTGACCATTGCAGCTCAATGTGGCGCCATCGGTATGCCAGTCGATTACCGACAATTCAGTTGTTTCGGTTTCCCAACCAGACTTTTTCAGCATGCTCTCCGCATACGCCGTCGCTTTACGGTTTGCTTCGCTTCCAACACGTCGTTCTCCAATATCAGAACACAATACCCCCAAATGTGAAGCTGCTTTTTCGGTCAATTCTTTTTTCTTCATATCAATCGATTTTATTTTGTGACAAAGAGAATGGATTACCGGAAGGTGAAATTGAAAAAAGAGACATTCTATGGAAGCCAGTCCAGGCTGTTTGTCAGCGGATGCTCCTTTCGCCACTTTTTCAATTCGTCATAACTACGCACATTTCCATCAAAAACGGCTTGATAGATTTCAATTCCGGGAATCACGATCTCATCCGGAATTTCATATTTTATTTGAAGGATGGTCTTTCTGTATTCTTCTGTCAGTCGTCGGGTGATGGCTTCCGTTACCCGCTCAACCGTTCCGTCATATTTTGAACCACTGCGGATATGAATCATATCAAACTTCCAGATATCCCGGTTGGAATGCTCATAAAAAAGATGCCACTCGATGCACTCCTCTTCGGTGTCAATGAGGTTTTTATATTGCATTTCCTTCAACGGCAATCTTTCCGCTAACTCCCTGATAACGGAGAAGCTATCGGCTATGGTGAGTCTGTCGGTGTAGATATGCAGATCGATATCTTTGTTTTTTGACAGCAAACCTGATTTGAGTGAACCAACCAGGTTTACTGTCGCCCCAATCTGCTCCCAGCTTGGAATAATCGCAGTCTCTTCCAGTATCTGCCAGGCTATTTGTTGGTTCTCTACGGCAAGTGTAAGTATATCCATGCAATCGGTTTTTTTACCGTAACAAAGATAGGTAATTAATCGTTTGCATCATCCGGGATTAATGTGTGGAAAAATTATGTACATTTGAGTTCTAAAACAGTATACATATGACTCCTGACGAACTGCTCAATGTGCGCCTCTATAACCAGTTATTATCTTTCCATGAGCTGAAGGAACCCCGCGAGGTGGTTGCCAGGATGGGCGCGATGCAGTCGCAGGCGCTGGAGATGGCTAAGTGGGCCATTGGCTCACGTCTGCAAAACAGCTCTGCGAAAGAGATCACCGGTGCGCTCAATAGGGGTGAGGTGATCCGCACCCATATCCTGCGCCCCACCTGGCATTTCGTGGCAGCGGATGATCTGCGCTGGATGTATGCGCTCTCCTATCCGCGGCTGAAACCGGTCTATCGCTCCTACGCGAAGATGCTGGGTGCAGATGAGTCACTGTTGTACCGCTGCATACCCCTAATTGAGGAGCTGTTGTCAGGAGGGAAGCATCTCTCAAAGCAGGAGATTGGTGTGGCCCTGGCTGAGAGGGGCGTGCTCCTCGACGACAATCACCTGTCGTTGTTGCTCTCCTTCACGGAGCTAGAGGGGGTTATCGTGAACGGAGAGCTGGTAGGTAGCCGGCAGACCTTCACGCTGCTGGATGAGTGGGCACCGCGTATACCGGATATAACGCGTGAGGAAGCACTGGAGCGGCTGGCACGGAAGTATTTCACCAGCCATGGTCCCGCCACCCTGCAGGATTTCGCCTGGTGGTCCAACCTGCCGATCACTGATTGCCGAAAGGCGCTGGAGATGATAAGACCTGATTTTCTCCGGGAGTCAATAGACGGGCGGGAGTGCTGGATGCCCAATGATATTGAGTCACCCCCTTCAGATCAAACATCAGCACTGCTGCTGGCACCTTTCGATGAGTTCGTGGTGAGCTACAAGGAACGCAACGAGATGATTGAAGAGGCTCATTACAGCAAGGTGATGACCAAGAACGGCATCTTCTCACCCACCATCATGCTGAACGGCCGGATCATCGGTTCCTGGAAAAAGAACATGAAGAAAAACGTTCCTCAAATCACACTTACCTTCTTCGAAAAAGTTCCCAAAAAGACCATTGCTCTCTTTCAGCCCGAAATTAAAAAGGTGGAGAAGTTCTATGCGCAGTAATAGCATCACTTCAGGCTTTTCTTGAAACGGACTACGGTGAGCAGCTCATCGAGCTGTTCCTTTTCGCTGATTTCAAATGTCATGGGAATTAATTTCCCGGTTGGTTTCATACCGGCGAACTCCTCTTTTTTTCTCTCCGATATATCCAGTGCGGCAATCG
>JAAYGM010000066.1 GCA_012727735.1 Bacteroidales bacterium
CAGAACAGCACGAAATACAGGGATGCAGCCGATTTCTACCTGGGTTACATTGACTATTCTAACAGTGATTACGCCGGGGCGCTGCAACGTTTCCAGCGGCTGAAAGATCATCCCGAATACAGTGAAGAGGTGGCATTCTACACGGCACAGGCAGCCTTCTTCGATGGCAGGCTGGAGGAAGCCGTCCGCCTGTCTGAATCGTTCGTCAACAGATACCCCCAAAGCGAACACCGCACCGAATTATACCGGGTACTGGGGAACAGTCATTACCGCCTGGGACAGGCACCCAGGGCGATACCCTATTATGAGCATTATATCAGCAGCATTGGCAGGCCGCTGCGTGGCGATGCCTATTTCCTCGGGCTCTCCTATTTCGAGACAGGCAAGTACAACGAAGCCGTGACCCTGTTTCAACAAGCTGTGGGTGTGGCCGATGCACTCTCACAAAACGCGCAGCTGCAGCTGGGGCAGACCTACCTGAAGCTGAATCAGAAACAACAGGCACAGATGGCTTTTGAAGCAGCCACACGCGATAATTTTGATCCGCAGGTACGCGAGGCCGCCATGTTCAACTACGCATTACTGGCACATGAGACCAACTTCTCCGTCTTCAGCGAATCCATCACCCTGTTCGAGCACTTCCTGCGCGAGTATCCCCGTTCACAATATACCGACCAGGTAAATGACATCCTGGCCGAGACATTCCTGACAACCAAAGATTATGATGCAGCCCTGAGTGCCATCAACCGTATCAACAACCCGGGACGACGCATCCTCGAAGCGAAACAGATGGTGCTCTTCCAGCTGGGGGCACAGGAGTTCATCAACGGGAACATGAATCAGGCTATACAACATTTCAACAACAGCATAGGTACAGGCAGCTACGATGTCAAAGCACGCAATAATGCCTACTACTGGAGGGGTGAATCTTATTACCGGATGGGCAACTACATGAACGCGACAAGCGATTTCCGGCAGTTCACCCAGAGCGCATCCCCTGCCGATGAGAATTACACCCTTGGCTGGTACAACCTCGGCTACTCCCTTTTTAAACAGCAGCAATACGGACAGGCAGTGACTGCTTTTGAGCGGTACGTCACCACCGAGACCAACCGCAACAAGACAGAATATGCCGATGCGCTGAATCGTATCGGGGACAGCTATTACTTCAACCGCAATTTCAGTGATGCCGAACGCTATTACGCCCGGGCGGCAGATGCCAACCCGGCGGCGGCTGATTATGCTGCCTACCAGCGCGCTTTCGTGATGGGATTGCAACGCAACTATCAGGGTAAGATCACAGCCCTCGACAACCTGATGCGTCAGTATCCCAACTCTCAGTATTTCGATGATGCCCTCTATGAAAAGAGCAGGGCGCTCACCATGCTCAACCGCGAGGGTGAAGCCATCACCGTGTTACAACGGCTGGTGACCGACTTCCCCGCAAGCCCGCTCGCCGGACAGGGGGGTGTGCAGCTGGGACAGTTGTATTACAACACCGGCAATTATCAGCAGAGCATCACCGCCTACAAGAAGGTGATCAACGATTTCCCGGGATCGGACGATGCACGTAATGCATTGGTTTCGATGGAGACAGTCTATCGCGACATGAACGATATCCAGTCCTACGTCGATTATGCCAACGCACTCCCCGGCGGGATGCGTATTACGCCATCGCGACAGGATTCACTCACCTACCTGGCGGCAGAGAGTATCTATATGCGGGGTAACCGTGCCGACGCAGAATCATCCATGACCAGGTACCTGCAATCATTCCCCAACGGTGCATACAACAGCGACGCCCACTATTATCTTGGCGTGATTGCCGATGAGAAAGGAGATAAGCAACAGGCGCTGTCCCGTTTCCGCAGGGTGATCGATGCAAGCAACTTGAAATTCCTGGACAACGCACTGATATATACATCACAGGCAGAGTTCGCGAACGGTAATTACCGGCAGGCGCTGGCCGACTACACCCGTCTGGCCAACGCAGCCAGGAACGCGACCAACAAGCAGCTGGGACAGCTGGGAGTGGTACGCTCGCAATCGCAGCTGGGCAGCTACCACGAGGCGGCACGCGCAGCGACGGAGCTCCTCGCCAACAGCGGGCTCTCACCGGAGACGGTGACTGAAGCACGATACCTGAGAGGTAAAGCATACCAGCAGGTGAACGAGGCAGAGAATGCGATGGCCGACTTCCAGTTTGTGGCTAACGACACCCGCAGCAGCTATGGTGCCGAGGCGCAGTTCATCCTTGCCGATACCTACTACCGCTGGAAATCATACGACCGTGCCGAAGCGCAGGTGAAAGAGTTCATGAAGAAAGGGACACCGCATCAATACTGGATGGCACGGGCACTCATCGTGCTGTCTGATACCTATCATGCCAATGGCGATACGTTTCAGGCCAGTCAGTACCTGGAAAGCCTGAGATCCAATTACAAAGGTGACGAGGCCGATATCCGGCAAATGATCAATGCACGGCTCAGCAGATGAATTAAAAGTGAAGCGTGAAAAATTAAAAATGAATAATTATCTCAATCAATTACAATGAGAAAAATATATATTACTATCGCCACATTGGCTTTTACAGCCACTGTTTTCGCACAGCAACCGGATTCATTGCTGAGAAGGCAGCTGGAGCTGGAACGCGATTTCAACCCCACCCTGCTCGATGCCGACAAGATCAACTCACTGCCTGCCTTGCGTGAGCCGACGGTACAAAAAGCCAACACCAACTATTCCACCTGGGCGGGACGCACAACCCCTCCCCTGGAGATTGCGCTACCCCGGCCGGGCAGCATCATGACGGAAATACCCTATAACCTGAAAAAGGGATATCTCTCTTTCAGTGCCGGCAACTACGCGAACCTGGATGGAGCCTTTGGCTACCGTCTGGTGGAGAATGAGAAGAACAACCTCTCTTTCAATTTTCTGCACAATTCCTCCAACGGGGATATAAAATACCTGCAGGAGAGCGATCCGGCAAGCACCAACGCATACTTCATGGATAACTACGGAGGGCTGGGTTATCAGCACCTGGCCGATGGCCACACCATACAGCTCAATCTCTCCTATCTGCACTCCCTCTTCAACTATTACGGCAACAGATTTGGCAATGATCCCTTTTTCAGTGATGAGAATCAGCGCCTGGGCGTGCTGAATGCACGGGTCGGCCTAGAGTCGAAAGCGTCAGATATGCTGAATTACAGGGGATTCATCGACTTCAAAAATTTCTCCACAAAGTACAATCAGGAATATAGTGGTGAGCCGGTAAAAGGGAATGCATTGCATATGATGGCCGGTTTTGATAAACCATTCCGTAATCCCAACACCAAAGCAGGTATCGACGGCAACCTGTTCACCACCATCTATAATGGTGACCTGGATAACTACTTCCTGGTCAACGCGGCACCCTACTTACAGTTCGGCGGCCTGAACAGCAGCGCCCGACTGGGTGTGGATGTCCTGTTTCAGACCGGCGACAAGACAAGGGTACGCGTAGTACCCAACGTGGCGCTGCAGCTGGGTATCACTGAGCACTCCTCTCTTTATGCCAACATCCACGGCGGTTTCGAAAACAACACCCTCCTCGACATGATGAACGAATCGCGTTACATCCTCCCCATGGCCGATGTCAGACCCTCCTTTTCTATCGTTGATATAGACGCCGGGGTGAAGATCGGTGAAGTGAGCGGTTTCCGGTTCGACCTCTTCGGCGGATTCAAAAAAACAGATGATGCCCATTTCCTGGTGCATAACGGGCAGGATGTGATTGGAGGCGATGTAGGGGGATACTTTAAAGAGGCATTGAAGCCTGTCTACGGCAGCCTTTCACATACCCATATCGGAGGGATAATCCAGACCGGTATCTGGGCGCCGCTCGATCTTTCACTGCGCCTGCAGAAGAACTTCTATGATGTGAGCGAGATGACCATTCATGAGGTGCAGGTTGAGGATGCCAGAGCCTATAACAAGCCTGGCCTGGAAGTGGATCTGCGCGGCACCTTCGATGTGATGAACAATCTGAAATTCACAATCAACTACTACTTTGCAGGTGAGAGATGGACCTATTTCAACAGACAAAACCTGGAGATGGAGAGTATCAATGATCTGAACCTCGGTGCCACCTATCGGATCAACGAGGCTTTTTCGTTCAATCTGAGGGCCAACAACCTGATGATGCAGAAGTATGATCTCTGGTATGGTCATCCTGCACAGGGGTTCAATGTCTCCGGAGGTTTTACGTTTCAATTCTGATGAGCACGCATCACCAACGCTGTAGTAAAACGCCACGCAAAACTATTTTTAATACTTCATACTTCCTGTTTACAATGCTTTTATGTACTTTTGCTGCAAACTATCGAGGCAAATAAAAAGCATAATGGTATTTTCATAAAGATATGGCAACGAATAAAAAAACAGTGGGTAAAAAAGCAAAAGAGTCCCCGGGCTCCAATAAGCATGGTGTGGTGAAAGTAATCTGGCGTCTCTTCGGACTGCTGATTGCCGGGGTCGTTTTGTTTTTCGCACTCATCTTCGTTGGAGCAGTGGGTTACCTCCCCGAGATCAATGAGCTGGAGAACCCGATCGACAAATATGCATCGCAGGTGATCTCATCTGATAACGAGCTGCTCTTCACCTATTCGCAGAGCGACGACAACCGCATCTTCGTTGACTACTCCGATCTGTCGCCACATCTTATCAACGCCCTGATTTCCACTGAGGATATCCGTTACTATTCACACTCAGGTATCGATATCATCGGTTTGGGCAGAGCCATCGTCAAGACCATGCTCATGAACAGGGAAAGCAGCGGCGGAGGCAGTACCATCACACAGCAGCTTGCCAAGCTGCTCTATTCGCCCAGGGCAAACAACAAGCTGCAGCGTGTCTTTCAGAAACCGGTGGAATGGGTGATTGCCGCCAAGCTGGAGCGTTTTTATACGAAGGATGAGATCATCAATCTCTACCTCAACAAATATGATTTCAATTACAATGCAGTGGGTATTCAGTCTGCTGCACGTACCTATTTCGACAAGTCACCCAATGAACTGAATGTGGAAGAGTCGGCCATGCTGATAGGGATGCTGAAAAACTCCTCTCTCTACAACCCCGTACGCCGCCCTGATATAACCCGTGATCGCCGCAACGTGGTCTTCTCGCAGATGCAGAAAGCGGGACATCTCACACGGCAGGAGACTGACTCATTGAAGCAGCTCCCTCTCATGATTGAATTCAACCGCACCAGCCACGTGGATATTGCAGCTCCCTACTATCGTCAGCATCTGGCCAAAATCATGATGGCGGATAAACCGGAGAGAAAGAATTATGCATCGTGGCAGCGTCAGCAGTTCAGCGAGGATTCCCTGGCGTGGCAGGATGATCCGCTCTACGGTTGGTGTAAAAAGAATAAAAAAGCAGATGGTTCCAACTACGATATCTATACCGACGGGCTGAAAATTTACGCAACCGTGGATTCACGCATGCAGCGCCATGCCGAAGCAGCGGTAAGAGAACATATGGGAGGCTACCTGCAGAAGCAGTTCTTCCGCGAGAAAGCGGGCAAGAAATATGCCCCCTACTCCAGTGAGGTGAGCGACAAGGTGGAAGATCTGATGACGACTGCCATGAAACAGACCGACCGTTACCGTATCCTGAAGAAAGAGGGGATGAGCGATGCCGCCATCATGAAGAACTTCAGGGAAGAGGCGGTAGAGATGAAGGTCTTCTCATGGGAGCAGGGGGAGATAGACACCCTGATGACGCCCTGGGATTCAATTCGCTACCACAAGAACTTCCTCCGCACCGGTTTCATGGCGATGGACCCCCTGACGGGACATGTGAAGGCCTACGTGGGCGGACCCGATTTCAAGTTCTTCAAATATGACATGGTCACCACCGGCAAACGGCAGATAGGATCAACCATCAAGCCCTATCTCTACACGCTGGCGATGGAAGAAGGGCTGACCCCCTGCGACGGCATGATCCACGGTCCGGTGACACTGATGACAGAGACGGGAGAGGAATGGACCCCCCGAAATCCGGGCCATGGCAGCGGTCAGTTTGTATCGATCAAGTGGGGATTGCAGAACTCCAGCAACTGGGTCACGGCCTATCTGATGAAACAGTTCTCACCCTATGCCTTTGCCAGAATGCTCCAGTCGTTCGGGCTGAAGACACCTGCCGACCCCGTTGTCTCGCTGGCACTGGGACCTAACGACGCCTCGGTCTTCGAGATGGTGGGCGCCTATTCATCCTTCATCAACGGTGGTATCCGCGTGGAGCCGGTGCTGGTGACACGTATAGAAGATTCAATGGGCAATGAGGTAGGCAGCTTTGTACCCCGCATGAAGGAGATCTTCAGCGAATCTACCTCCTACAAGATGCTGGACATGCTGAAGGCCGTGGTGGACGGAGGTACCGGCAGCCGGCTGCGCAGGGTATACAACCTGAAAGGACAGATGGGTGGCAAGACAGGTACCACCAACAACAACTCCGACGGGTGGTTCATGTCATTCACACCCAACCTGGTAGCCGGATGCTGGGTAGGCGGTGAGGAGCGTTCCATCCATTTCGACCGGATGGCTTACGGACAGGGTGCCAGCATGGCGCTGCCCATCCATGGCATCTTTTACCAGAAGGTGTATGCCGACGCGGAACTGAACTACACCGACAACGCACAGTTTGAGATACCGGCCGATTTTCAGCCCTGCGCCGGATCAGAACGCTACTCTTCTGACTTCTACATCGATAACGACCCGGTACTGGAGAGCGAGGGGATAGATGATCTTTTCAATTGATCAGACAGTCTATCTGCTCTCCGTTCCTTTTTTAAAGAACATGGTTTTTTTAAGCTCCTGCACTCTCTGGGCAGCAGCTTTATAATAGATCTGCGTGGTGGTCATCTGCTCCAGTTCGGTCCGGTTGGCCGGACCCGAATCAACATCCGCTTCCGGCGGAGCAGTTTTCAGAAAACGTTCATAATAGATGAGTGCACTTTCATGCTCTTCCATCTCATCATACATGATCGCAATATTATACAGAACGGAATAGGTCTCGGGTTGCCGCTTCCATGCCGACTGATAATATCCGATCGCTTTTGAGGGAGCATTGTTACGGTGATGGGCATCGGCAAGAGAAAGATCAAAGTCGAAAAGCATCTCCTGCAACGATTC
>JAAYGM010000067.1 GCA_012727735.1 Bacteroidales bacterium
ACCAACACGCTGGGTTCCTTCGAGCAAAATTTCAGGTTGTTATGTGAGGATAATGTGTCTGCAGGAAAGGAATCACTCTGGGAGATACCCTTCTCTGCCGGACGTGGCCGTGTGCTCTTCACCCTGGGTGTGCAACACAGGGCTGTGGACCAGTATACTGCCCAGAACAGGGGAGGAACGAATGGTCCGCTACCCTACCTTTTCTACGACTATGATGTGGAGGATCTGCGCAGAGACGTTACCTGTGTACCTTATGAATGGTCCAACTCCAACCCCAGTCACCAGCAACTGAGGAGTATCGATAACTGGTGTTTCGGGAAACTGCGTTATGAGTGGATGAACCGCAGGGTGACCTCTACCAATGATGATGGTATCAACTGGCAATACCTGCGTCTGGCAGATGTATACCTGATGGCAGCTGAAGCGGTCAATGAACTGGAAGGTCCCGCAGCAGCGGCACCCTACCTCAAGCCTATCCTTGACAGGGCTCTTCCTGCAGCGAAGGTCTCAGCCTATATGGCACAGGCCACCGTAAACAAGGAGGCCTTCTTCAATGCCATCGTCGATCAGCGTGCACTTGAGTTTGCCGGTGAGAGCCTGCGCAAGGCAGATCTTATTCGCTGGAACCTGTTGAAAACAAAACTGGATGAGGCCAAGACCAAGATGACACAACTGATCAACCGGGAAGGGCCTTATGCAAATCTGCCGGAAAAATTGTACCATAAAATCGGTGATGACAACGAAACATTGATCATCTACGGGTTAAACCATGGAGACAGCGACGAAATAGGAGCCAGCCTCAACTACGAAGGCAGCACCACCTGGTTTGATCCGAGTGATCTGACACCTGAGCTGATCAATGCACTTTATCAGAAAGATCCTGATCAGAATCAGTTCTGGCCTATCTGGCAGACATTTATTGACAGCAGTAACGGACAATTAACGAATTAATCCTATGAAACTAAAACGAAACACATATATTGCCCTTTTCGTCTTCTTAGCGACAGCTGTTTTCAACTTCAGCTGTACAGACGACCGGGCAGAAGAACTGACATCGATCGATTATGAGAGACTCTTCTCACCTATCGGTATCGAAGCATTTGTGATTAACAGGACCGACGCACGACTAAGCTGGAAACCCAACAAGAAGGTAGCGTCCTACTCACTGGAGGTGTTTGCCGATGACAGCCTCACATTTGCCGGAACACCGGTCAGACAAATCGATGGCGTTACCGGTGATCAACTGCCTTTTTACATCCGCGACTTGGATGGAGAGACGCAGTACTCCGTACGGATCAAAGCTGTTACTTCAGGTGACACCGACTCGAAGTGGAGCGGGGTCTATTTTAAGACAGGTACCGAGAATATATACCTTCCCTTCGAAGATGGTGACCTGAAAGCAACAGCGGTCACACTGCGATGGATACCGGGAAGAACACTCACGACGATCACCCTCGAGCCGGGTGGCATCACACACACGGTAACAGCCGCTGAGATCGCTGCAGGCAGTGCAACCATAGAGGGGCTCACCGGTGAATCCACCTACAAGGCAACCCTACGCAACGGACAAAAAGTGAGAGGCATACTGGAGTTCATGACCCTCGTCGATCTGGGTAATGCCATACCTGTGTATCCCGAAGATGACTTTATCTCAATGCTGGCTGCTGCCGGTGAGGGAGATGCCTTCGCCCTCTTCCCCGGAACATACGGATCGGCGACGAAGTTTATCGTAAACAAATCCATTGAGATCAAGGGTGTCTATCCCTACGACAGACCGATCCTCAGCGGTGATATCTCATTGGAGGATGGAGCGGGACTGTTGCTCAAAGATCTGATACTCGACGGAACAGGTAACGATGGCAGTCAGACCATCGTATTCAACACTGCAGAGGTAACCTATGGTGCATTGACGGTGGAGGGTTGCGAAATCAGAAACTACGTGAAGGGTATGTATTACCTCAATGTGGCTTCTCTGGTGGAATCGATCACATTCAACAACAACATCATCTACAACATCATATGTGACGGCGGTGACTTTATGGATTCCAGAAAAGGGGCCTTCAACAGCCTCAACTTCACCAACAACACAGTCTATAACAGTGTTGCCGGTAGAGATTTCATCCGTTACGATGATGCATCATCAGCTTTCCCCGGAATGACAACTGTCATCAATATAGATCACAACACCCTTTACGGAGTTTGTAACTCATCATCAAAGCGTCTGTTGTACGTCAGATTTAAAGAGAATAAGATCACCTTCACGAATACGATTGTTGCAGACACTGAAGGTATGTTCTCTAATCAGGCAAATACTGATCCTTCACCCACCTTCGGAGGAAATAACTTCTTCAACGCACCGAACCTCTTCTCAGCTTCAGGAAGCTCATCAAAATTCTTTGATGACTCGGCCACAAGTGAAGATCCCGGATTCGTTGATGCAGCCAATGGTGATTTCACGGTTACGAACGAATTGCTGAAAGCCAAAGAGACGGGTGACCCCCGTTGGGTGAAATAACCAAAAAGCGCATAATCTGTTTAGGTCACCCCTTAAAAAAAAGGGGGGTGGCTTAAACAGACTATGTTTATTGACATGAAAACTTTTTTATTAAATGAAAAAAATATCGCATTTAATCCTGTTTGCCTTTGTTATCATCTCATGTAGTAACAAACAGACAGATAATTCTTCATACAAATATGACTATCTATACAGTGGTCTCCCGTTTGAGATGCCAAAGATTGAGATTCCTTCCTTTCCGGACAACCGTATAAACATACTGGACTTTGACGGGAAACCGGACGGGATTACACTTAACACAGAAGCCTTTGCCCATGCAATGGAGGCATTGTCGGAGAAGGGTGGCGGCACACTGATAGTGCCGAAAGGTGTCTGGTTCACGGGCCCGATAGTGTTCCGATCCAACATCAACATGCATCTCGAAAAAGGGGCTTTGATACTCTTCTCACCCGATTTTAATCTCTACCCTCTGGTAGAGACAGTCTTTGAAGGGTTGGATACCCGACGTTGCCAGTCACCCATCTCAGGACGTAACCTGGAGAATATTGCAATCACGGGTGAGGGTTCCATTAACGGATCGGGCGAAGCATGGCGACCGCTGAAGAAGGAGAAAGTAACGGAAAGCCATTGGAAGAAGGTGGTCGCCTCAGGAGGAGTCGTACGTGGCGACAACTACTGGTTCCCATCAGCTGCATCGCTGAAAGGGCATGAGATGAGCGACATGAATGTACCCCGTCAGGAGATGACGGAGGATGAATGGATGGCGATCAGGGATTTTCTGCGACCGGTCATGGTCAGTTTTATTGAATGCAGGAATCTCTATCTGCAGGGTGTGCTCTTCGAGAACTCACCGGCATGGAATATCCACCCGCTGATGTGTGAGAATGTGATTGTTGACGGGA
>JAAYGM010000068.1 GCA_012727735.1 Bacteroidales bacterium
ATCTTGAGCCGCTCGGCGATCTCCTTGGCCGACTTGCGGGTGAAGGAGAGGATGGCGATGCGGTTGGGCTGCACCCCCTTGCGGAGGAGGTAGTCCGCCCGCGCGATGATGGTGCCGGTCTTGCCCGTGCCGGCGCCTGCCAGCACCAGCAGGTGCTTCCCCTCAAATTCGGCTGCTTTTTGTTGTTGTTCGTTGAGCTGAATCATATACAAATGTACATCATTCCGCGAGAATTTCAGTGTCCTGTCAGAGAATTGAGAGCACCCGATATTTGTGGTTGTTTCATCTCACAGAACCGCTGCATCCGTTTTTGGATATCGCAATTCAACCAGGGCTCCCCCTTCCGCTTTATTTGAGATGCTGATCCGGGCATCATGGAAAACCGCGATGATATTCACGATGTACAATCCCAGACCCTTGTTGTTGTCGATGTGTTCATCGGCGGTAGTGAAGGGCTGAAACAGATTATTAATCGATTTTTCAGAGAAGCCCGGACCATCGTCAGCGAACGAGAGCAACAGCTGACCCTTCTCCTCCCGGCATTCAATGACAATTGATCCGTTTTCAGGTGTATGCTGGATCGCGTTCCTGCACAGATGGGAGATACAAATGGTCATCAGTTCATAGTTGGCTGAAATTATTGAACCGGTCGCAATCCAGTTCAGGTTTACCAGGATGTTTTTATTGTCGACCAGATCACGGTTGCTGAGCAGAATGTCATCCACCACACCCTTGAGTTCGATCATCTCTTTTTTATATTCATCGGGGAAAGTACGCATCCGGGTGATGATCAGACTTGATTGAGCAAAATCATTCAGTCTGTGTGCCGATTCACTCAGTTTTTCAATTAAGTTGAAATATTCCGAGGAAACCATTTGTTCTTTTAAGTAATCGGCGAAGCCTATAACCCCATTCAGGGGAGTATTGATCTCATGACTGATCAGGCGAAGGAAAACATCTTTCGATTCATCCAGTTTCCGGAGCTCATGATATGCTGACTCCAGTTTTATGTTCGACTCTTCAAGTTCTTTTGTCCGTTCTTTGACTTTTTCATTCAGCATCTCATTCATTTGCCTCAACTGTTCTCTCTTTTCCCTGAGCTCAATATGCGTACCTATTCGTGCAAGCAATTCATCAGCATGAAAGGGTTTTGTGACATAGTCCTGACCACCGCTTTTGAATCCCTCAACGATTTGCTCTTTCTCTGTATTCGCAGTGAGAAATATTACAGGTAGTTCATCGAACCGTTCACTCCGGCGTATTTCCCGACACACCTCAAAGCCATTTATCCCCGGCATGTTCACATCGAGCAGCATCAGGTCAAACGTTGCTCCACTACCATCCAGTACATCCAATGCCTGCTGCCCGTCAATGGCATATCCGGCATTGAACCCATTTTCACGCAGGATGCTGCCTATCACCCGGATGTTCTCCACATTATCATCCACAACCAGAATCCTTTTCTTATTGCTCTGTGTTGTTTTCATACAATCTCCTCTCTATTGTTTATGGTCAAAAATATGTTTGAATTCTTTCAATATTTTGGTCAGTTTTTCCACTTCAAACTGATCCGCGTAATCCACGATCCTGTTGCCGGTATCAATCAGTTTTTTGTTTTCGAAGAGCTGACCTGCCTCTGTCAATCTCCTGCCAAAATCCTCTATGTCGTCTATCAGTTGCGTGTGTATGACCTGATGGTACAATGGTATCAGTTCAACCCTGGCGTATTGCTTCAATTCATCAGACCATTCCGGTTCTGTCGCAGGCATCGTTTCTGTCTCCGACAATGTCGATTGAGCTGTCATATGGGTGTTTTTGAGGTATTTGATGAGTATCTCAAAAAGTTTTTCAAAATTTATCGGTTTGATGAGGTTGTTATTGAAATTGTAGAGGGTATCATCCTCAGAGTGACCGAGTCTCAATGTTGCCGACACACCAACGCAGACGATGCCGGCAGTAATGGGGTTCTATTTTAATCTTTTGCAGGCTGCCATACCATCCATCACCGGCATTCGTTTGTCCATCAGGATAATATCGGGGATCTCTTCTGTGGCAATTCGAACCGCCTGCAAACCGTTTTCGGCCTCCAGCAGGCGCGCACCGGTATGTTCCAGTGCATCCAGTAGCAGTCTCCGGTTGTCTTCGATGTCGTCCACGATGAGAATCGTGCTCTCCTCAAACCGGATGTCTGAGTAATCATAAAAGCTCTTTTCAACCTTGTCCGGGATAAAATCAGCTTTTAAAATATCTTTAAAAAGGAGTGTAAACTCAGACCCTTCGTTCAGTTTGCTCTTCACGCTGATCTCTCCACCCATGGCCCCTGCCATCCTCCGGCTGATGGTTAGTCCCAGTCCTGTGCCGCCAAAGGCTTTTTGCGTTTGTCCCTTTTGCTGGACGAAGGGTTCGAAGATAGCCTCCAGCTCGTCTTCAGATATTCCCATCCCCGTATCCCTGATGCAGATCTTCAGATCGACCGTTTTCTCATCTTTCTCTTCATGATCGATGCCAACGGAAATACCCCCCCTAAAGGTAAACTTGATTGCATTCCCCACGAGATTGAAAAGAATCTGCCTTAAGCGTGTTTCGTCCAGCAGCAGTGGCATGTCTATAACTGTAACGGGCTCAATGGTCAGATGCAGGTTTTTCTCCGCGATATTGGGTTCAAATATGCTGCAAACATCTGTGACAACCTGAAAAACGTTTATCGGCTCACTTTCCACAATCATCTTGTCCGCTTCTACCTTCGACAGATCCAGGATGTCGTTGATGATTTTCAGCAGACTGCGTCCGCTGTTACGAATGGAAGCAATCTGCGAACGCTTTTTATCATCATCAATTGTATTGTATAACAGCTCAGAGAATCCGATGATTGAATTGAGCGGGGTGCGGATCTCGTGGCTCATGTTGGTCAGG
>JAAYGM010000069.1 GCA_012727735.1 Bacteroidales bacterium
ATGGCTGAACTGGAAAAAAAATATCTGTCTGAAAAGAAGGAACTCCGCATATCCACGCTCGAAAAAGAAAGAAAGCTGTATGGGATCATTTTATCCACAGCCGTTTTCATCCTGTTGTTATTGCTCATTATCCTCTTTTTGCGACAGCTGTCCATACGCAACAAAAAGAAATTGGCCGAACAGAAAGTCATTCAACTAATGCAGGAAAAGCAGATTGTAGCCACCCAGGCTGTGCTGGAGGGTGAAACTGCCGAACGATCACGACTGGCGCGTGACCTGCACGATGGTTTAGGAGGAATGCTCTCGGCCGTAAGATTAAATCTGTATGATATGAAACAAGATGTGATCGTGGAAGCGGAAGATGTGCTCCGCTTTAACAAAGTAATGGAGATGCTCGATAAATCCATGCAGGAACTGCGCCGTGTGGCACACAACATGATGCCTGAATCCCTATCACGGTATGGATTGAAAGTGGCCCTGGAGGATTTTTGCCGCAGCTTCTCCAACATTAGCTTCCATTTCTTCGGTGAAGAGCAGAGAATCAACCAGAAAATTGAAAATACTTTGTACCGTTCCGTCTTCGAGTTGATCAATAACGCTGTAAAACATGCACAGGCGGAACATATCAACGTGCAGGTTATACAACAGGCCGACAGGATCTCCATCACGGTACAGGACAACGGCAACGGTTTCGATATTCAAAGAACTACCCAAGGAGCAGGTCTTCAAAACGTAAGGAACCGCATCAATTCAGTGGGTGGCACTATGGAGATACATTCAGTGAAAGAACAGGGAACAGAGATAACCATAGAAATAAATCTTAATCATGACAGCAAATGATAAAATCGGCGTTCTTATTGTGGATGACCACCGGATATTGGTGGAGGGACTGAAACGACTCTTTGTAAATTCGGAGACCATTCAGGTGATCGGAGTTGCCTACACCGGGAAGGAATGCCGGCATGCAATATCAAAAACTATTCCCGATGTGATCCTGCTTGATATCAGTCTACCAGATATCAGCGGCATCGACCTTTGTAAAGAGATCAAGGACCAATTTCCACAGATAAAAATAGTTGCTTTATCCAGTTTCAACGAATACGCCATTGTTCGTCAGATGTTGGAGAACGGTGCCTCGGGGTATGTGGTAAAAAATGCAATGCCCGAAGAGATCATCATGAGCGTGGAGATGGTGATGTCTAACGAATCATTCCTTTGTGAAGAAATCGATCTTCTGATGCGAAATCGATGCCATAATCCCGTATGGCTCACTCCCCGGGAAAAGGAACTGCTACGCTTCATTGTGGATGGATTCACCAATCATGAGATAGCCGACAAGATGTATCTGAGCGTTGAAACAATCAATGGTTACCGCAAAAATCTACTGGTTAAACTGGGAGCCAGGAACACAGCCATGATGGTTCGCATGGCACTTGAACAAAAACTCGTTTAACAGGAAGATACAATATTCTCATCTATTCCATAAATGGCAGAGATGGCTGTGTAAAGCCGGCACTGGAATCGATGGAGGGTCCCCCTTCAATAGCAAACCTTCCGCTTATCTCAGACTCCAGAAGGCCACCTACCCCTGCTTTGACCGAGCTTGTGAACGCTACATCTTTGATGGCATTTCCTTTGCCAATTGTCATCTCAACACCCAACGAAGCTTCACCACTCAGCATGCCCTTTCCAAATTGAGTCCTGGCTCCGATACCACCCCATACTTTGGTTTCTTTCGTAACAAAATCACGGTTCACAGACCAGAGAAATCCTTCTCCACCCGAAATTTTTACATGCGTACAACTAAGCTCGAGGGACAATGCCCCCATACCGCCTTTTATACCATCAGGACCCAATGGACAGGGTGCGGAACGTTTATCGGGTAAACTCTCGTCCTCCACAGAACCTCCCTGAGATATTGATTCAGGGGCCTTATTACACTCTATTTTACTGTACTGCGCCGCTGTTTGTGCCAGCCACGCTCCAAAATTGGCAACAATCTGATGATGCGACAAAGCAATCAACTCCCGTTGGGTATTGTACAGTTGGTTGTATTCAGGTTGATATATACGCGCCAGAACAGGGTCGGTGTAAGCGTAGTAATCCTGAATATCTTCCTTGATGCCACGTGCCATCTCGGGATAATACTTCCCTCCCATCTCATAAGAAATATCCAATAGCTGCTTGTTAAGCATACACACTTTCGAAAAGTCCCCCGTTTTGTAGGCTTTTTCAGTTTCCGGAATCAATCTTTTCATGATTGTTTCGGATTCTTTTTTTAATCTCTCGTTATGTGTATCAGCTTTATTTAATGCTTTTTTAAACCGGCTGTTTTCTCCAAACACCTGATCAGCAATATCATCCAAAAGCATTTTTTCCCTTGCAAAATCACGAGGAATCACCACATAACCTTCTCCTTTTCTTGAAAACTCCTCTTCTCTCTTATTGACTTGTCGTAGCTCCCGCATATATTGTTTACCCAAAGCGGTTAGATTCATTTCCAGTGATGCTTTATGAGATGTCATCACTTCTGCATACGCGGCCATGCCTTCCATGCTCTCGGATGTGGGGAGGTCAGGAACAGTAAGCCCTTCTGGTGTACTCTTCTGGTCTGAGAGTGGCTTTTCTGACGATGAAGGGTTCTTTGGCTTGGATTGCTTGTAGGCTGCCATTCCTACCTCAGACTGCTGATCCTTCAGTGCTTTACGCAAGTAAATCCTTGCCTGGGCATAATTTTCTTCTTCTTCGGCAATAAGACCCAACCCCAAATAGGGAGATGTCATTTCATCCGCAACCAAAAGCGCCTTTTTGAACTGCAATGTTGCATGCTCGTTACTTCCCAGTTCCCGATAAGCCCAACCCAGGTTGACAAGTATCAACCCAATATCTGGTCTGAGCTTTTCTGCATACAGCAGCACCTGAAGCGCTTTGGTATGATCACCAGCCTGCAACAACGCTGCACCCAGGTTATTGATGGTAAGTATGTCCTTTGGATTCTTAAGTGCACTCCATGCGATGCAATAAACAGAGGCAGATGCTGCACCCTGTATCATCATGCCTGCTCCCATATCGGCTCCGTCGGTCTCTTTTTCGGCCGATGTCAGCGCATGTTCAAGCAATGGAAGCGATGCCCCCACCTCATCTCCGTATGTTTTCAGCACTGATTTGCAAAGTTTGAGAAAGGTAGCTTCTGTTAGCAAGGGTGGTTCCTTAAAAGGAGCTGTAGGTGTAATGACAGGCTTTTTGACAGACGTCTTTGGCAGGTTCATTTCTCGGGTTGTCCTCTCCAAATCGGCTTCCCATTGTTTGAGAAGAGTTTTTTCCGATTCAGT
This sequence comes from Bacteroidales bacterium, assembly GCA_012727735.1. Classification (GTDB taxonomy): domain Bacteria; phylum Bacteroidota; class Bacteroidia; order Bacteroidales; family Dysgonomonadaceae; genus Proteiniphilum. The sequence goes on from JAAYGM010000069.1 coordinate 3,333, forward strand.
AAGTTCCTCTCCGGCATACCGTTTCTGTAATATATCTGTCATGTTGTTGTCTTGCGCCTGAAGGGCAAGAGAACATAATAAAAGACAGAAAATAAGATATCTGGGCATAATGACCGTTATATTATGGCGTTTTATTTAAAATCATTCTATTCATCCTCTGTACTGCATCGAAGGGATCCATTTCTCCCTCGGCCTCAGCGTTATAAGAATAAGCTCTCAGCATTGATTGATAGAGATCTCTAAGGGCTGTCAAACCGACTGATCCCGATGAAATTCGGTATCCATCAACGATGTAATTATCTAATTTATCCACAATGGGAGCCAATTTCTCATACTCCTGCAGCATCTTTTGAAGATTTTTCCTGTTCCTCTCATCCAACTCTTTGTAGAACTTTAACCGGTTGTGATAGATTTGTTGTTCTAATTGTTTTTTTCTTTGCTGATGTCCAGCCACGGCGGGTTTGCTTCTGAGATCTTCCAACTCATAGTTTAGAGGTTCGTTCAATTTCATCAGTGAATCAGTACCCTCTCGCCACTGGCCCAAAATATCCATTTCAGTCTCAGAAAGAGGCATAGTGATCGCTATATACTGATCATAAATTTTCTCCCACTCTTTTTGAGCAGCATCAAACTTATTCAGTTTCTCCAGATCAAAAGGAACAGGCTTATTGTCCCTTATCCTCTGTTTCTCTTTCTCAGCTTCTTCACAATCATAGAGCAGTTCGTTAATGATCTCCAGTTTCTCCTTGTAACGCTCA
>JAAYGM010000070.1 GCA_012727735.1 Bacteroidales bacterium
ACAGAATCAACGCCGATCAGGGTGCAAAAGTGGAGTTTGATAAAGTGATGCTCATTGATAATGACGGCGCGATAACCGTTGGTTCGCCCGTGATTGAAGGAGCAAAAGTAGTGTTAGAGATTCTTTCGCATGTAAAAGGAGACAAGGTTCTCATTTTCAAGAAGAAAAGAAGAAAAGGGTACAGAAAATTAAACGGACACCGTCAACAGTTTTCTGAAGTGAGAATCAAGGAAATTATAGCTTAATCAGTTAAAATCAGAAGAAAATGGCACATAAAAAAGGTGTTGGTAGTTCGAAGAACGGCCGCGAATCGGAAAGTAAACGATTGGGCGTGAAGATATTTGGTGGTGAGGCCACGAAGGCAGGAAACATTCTCGTGCGTCAGCGCGGAACTGTTCACCATCCCGGAGAAAATGTAGGTATGGGAAAAGACCATACGCTATTTGCCCTGACCGATGGAGTTGTGGTCTTCCGTAAGAGAAGAGACAACCGCTCATTCGTATCGGTACAACCGCAGGTACAGGCAGAAGCTTAATTTGCCCTGACCGGATCCGGTAAAAGGAAACTTAGACCATAAGATAACTATTAGTTGATAAGGACAACCTGCTTGCATAAGTAGGTTGTCTTTTTTTGTTATGAAGCAATCCCCGACACAGCAGGAGTTTATCTTTGCTCACGAGAATGAAGATGTACGCGAATTGGCACTTCGGTTCCGGGGAGAGGATATGCCTTTTCTGCTGGCGCAGATTGCCGGACGACAGATGGCGAAATATAAAATACCGACATGGTACCGGACCGGTGAGATCGTCTACCCGGTACATCTCTCTCTGGAGCAGGCTTCGTCGGAGATGATGGCGAGGTACAAGTGTACGTTGCTGCCGGATAAGAGAGAGCGCTTTGCTGATCTCACCGGTGGAATGGGAGTAGATTATTCGTTTATGGCTCCCTCTTTCCGTCACGCCCTCTATCTGGAGCAGGATGAGGAGCTCTGTCGAATAGCTATACATAATTTCGAATTGCTGGGACTGAATCATGCCACGGTACTCCACGGGAAAAGCGAGGATTATCTATCGCAGATGGAGAAGGCCGACCTGATTTACCTGGATCCATCGCGCAGGGATGAGGCTGGAAGGAAGGTTTTTCGTATGGAAGATTGTTCTCCCGACCTGACGCAGCTGAAGGTTCAATTGCTTGAGAAGGCGGACCGGGTGATGATCAAGTATTCACCGATGCTGGATATCTCTCTTGCCGTGAAAACAGTGGGTGATGTGAGTGAGGTGCATGTCGTTTCGGTGGAGAACGAATGCAAAGAACTGCTTTTCATCCTCACGAAAGATGCGGGAGAGTGCCGTTACCATGCGGTGAACCTGCACAGGGGAGGAGAGATGGAGGTTTTTCTCTTTACCCGAGAGGAGGAAACGCAGGAGGCTGTGTTGACATCGCAGCCCGAAAGATACCTCTATGAACCCAATGCCTCAATAATGAAAACGGGCGCTTTTAACGCGGTGGGTAACAGTTATCAGTTGATGAAACTACACAGGCACAGCCATCTTTACACTTCAGATCTGCTGTTACCCGGTTTTCCCGGACGAATATTTACCATTGAAGAGGTGATGGTGCCTAACAGGATCAATGTCCGTCGTTTTGTCTCTGAGACTGAGAAAGTGAATATCGCTGTACGCAATTACCCCATGAGCGTGGCTGAAATACGCAGGAAAACAGGCCTCAAGGATGGGGGAGAGCGTTATCTCTTTGCCACCACCCTGGCCGACGGGCAGAAAGTGTGGATCGTCGGGAAGAAGGTGAAAAAGTAGCGATAAGCGATAAGCTATAAGCGGTCAGTTCCCAACTCCCAACTTCCAACTCCCAAATCATTTATGTCTCCCCTTCAGGATCTCTTCAATATCCTCCAATTTTAGATTCTTCGTTTTCAGCAGGATAAGGTAATGATAAAGCAAGTCGGCTGCCTCGTTACTGAACAGATCAAGGTTGTCGTCCTTCGACTCGATCACAAGCTCCACCGCCTCTTCTCCCACCTTTTGCGCCACTTTGTTGACGCCCATGTTAAATAGCCTGGAGGTGTAGGATCCTTCGCTCTTCTCAGCGATGCGCTGTTCAATCACGCTCTCCAGCTCATAGACAAATCCCTTGGGTGTCTCCTCCTTAAAACAGGAGGTGCTGCCGGTATGGCATGTCGGTCCCGCGGGTATAGCCTTGATAAGGATCGTATCTTCGTCGCAGTCAACCAGAATCTCAACGGGGGTGAGAAAATTGCCAGAGCTCTCTCCTTTGGTCCACAGACGTTGTTTGCTGCGGCTATAGAAGGTGATTCTTCCTTCAGTTTTCGTCTTTTCCAGTGCTTCTTCGTTCATATAACCCAGCATCAGTACCTGTAGTGTGTGGGCATGCTGTATCACCACCGGAATCAATCCTCCGGATTTTTCAAAATCTATTGTCATCGTATTGGTATGTTTTGTTCTTTTAAATACTGTTTCAATGTGGGTATCGGGATCTCGCCGAAGTGGAAGATGCTTGCAGCCAGCGCTGCGCTCGCCCTCGTCTGCCTGAATACTTCAACGAAGTGTGCCATCGTACCCGCACCGCCGGAAGCGATGACGGGGATGTTGACGGCGTCGCTTACGCTGCGCGTGATATCGATTGCGAAACCATCCCTGGTGCCATCGTTGTTCATCGAGGTGAGCAGTATCTCTCCTGCGCCGCGTTTCTCACCTTCCCGGGCCCAGTCGATCGTGCGGAGCGGGGTAGGAGTCCTTCCCCCATGTACGAAGACCATCCACTCCCCATCTACCAGCTTGGTGTCGATGGCCAGCACCACGCACTGACTCCCAAACTGAGAGGCGATCTCGGTGAGGAGCTCAGGGTGATCTACCGCCGAGGTGTTGAGACTCACCTTGTCGGCACCGGCCCTGATAATAGCCTGTGCATCTTCCAGGGAGCTGATGCCTCCACCCACGGTGAAGGGGATGTTGATCTCCTCCGCCACGCGGCGAACCAGCTCTGTGAGGGTCTTGCGGTTTTCCACCGTTGCGGTGATATCGAGGAAGACCAGCTCGTCGGCACCCTCGAGTACATAGCGCCTGGCGAGCTCCACGGCATCACCTGCATCACGCAGCTCTACGAAGTTGATACCTTTCACGGTGCGTCCATCCTTGATGTCGAGGCAGGGGATAATTCTTTTTTTCAGCATATTGTCAGTTATCAGTGGTCAGTTCTAAATTCTTATAAAAAATCTCTTAATTCTTTCAGCTCTATCTTTCCTTCATAAATGGCTTTACCGATGATTGCACCCTCGCAACCGATTTGTTGCAGTGTGCGCAGATCTTCCATCGAGGAGATGCCCCCGCTGGCGATAAGCTGTATGTTCGTCCGGGCGATTATCTCTTTGTAGAGCCCGGTGGAGGGACCCTCCAGCATGCCATCCTTTGCGATATCTGTGCATATTACATACCTGATTCCCTCTTTCCCGTAGGCAGCGATGAAATCGACCACATCCTCCTGCGATTGCTGCTGCCAGCCGTTGGTGGCAATCTTTCTATGGTGACTGTCCGCGCCCAGGACGATCTTGTCAGCTCCATAGGTCGCGAGCCACTGCATAAAGAGTGCCGGCTGCTGCTGTGCGATGCTGCCACCGGTAATCTGGTCGGCACCGTTGTCGAAGGCAATGTGTACATCCTCATCCGATTTGATGCCACCACCGAAATCGATCTTCAGTGATGTCTTTGTGGCGATCTCATACAGCACGCGGTGATTGACGATATGCTTCGATTTCGCACCGTCGAGGTCCACCAGATGCAGGTACGCTATGCCCTGCTCCTCGAACTCCATGGCAACATCCAGGGGGTTGTCGCGATAGGTTTTTTGGGTGCTGTAATCGCCTTTCGTCAGGCGTACGCACTTGCCGTCGATGATATCAATAGCGGGGATGATTCTCATAATTCCAAAAAATTCTTCAATATCTGTTCACCAACGCTGCCCGACTTCTCAGGATGAAACTGCGTGGCGTAAAAATTATCTCTCCGGATGGCTGCACTGAAGGGCAGGATATAATCGCATGTTGCGATGGTCTGCATGCAGATCTCGGCATAATAGCTGTGGACGAAATAGGTGGTGTCATCCCTGCAGAAATTTCTGAAAAGGGCACTTTCCACATCCGACAGGTTGTTCCATCCCATATGCGGGACGATGTCGGTGGCAGGGAACTTTTTGACGATGGCATCGAAGATGCCGAAGCATTCCGTGTCACCCTCTTCCGTGTGGCTGCACATCAACTGCAGGCCCAGGCAGACACCCAGGGTGGGTTGAAGCAGTGATTTAATAACTTTGTCCAATCCTCTCTCCTTCAGGTAGATCATTGCCGTGCCAGCTTCACCCACACCGGGGAAGATCACCTTCTCTGCATGCCTGATCTCATCGACATCGTCCGTCACTTTGCAGGGGTAGCCGAGACGTTTTACCGCGTTATATACTGATGTGATATTACCCGCGTTGTATTTGATGATAACGATCATAGCTATATCACTCCTTTCGTGCTTGGGATACCTTCTGTCTCGCCACGCTTCACTGCCATCTTGACGGCGCGGGCAAAGGCTTTGAAGATCGCCTCTATCTTGTGGTGCTCATTCTCTCCTTCGGCTTTGATGTTGAGGTTACACTTCGCGCTGTCACTGAACGACTTGAAGAAGTGCATGAACATCTCTGTGGGTACATCGCCCACCTGCTCGCGTTGAAAAGCGGTCTCCCACACAAGCCAGGGCCGGCCTCCGAAGTCGATGGCCACCTGCGCGAGACAGTCGTCCATGGGGAGCATAAAGCCGTAGCGGGAGACTCCCTTTTTCTGTCCCAAAGCCTGCAGAAATGATTCTCCCAGAGCGATGCCGGTATCTTCGATGGTGTGATGTTCATCGATATGGAGATCTCCTTTCACTTCAATCTTCAGGCGGAAGTTGCCGTGGCGGGCGATTTGCTCCAGCATATGGTCGAAGAATCCGAGTCCCGTGGAGATTGCGCTCTGCCCGCTCTCGTCGAGGTTTACTTCGACGAGGATATTTGTCTCGGAGGTCTTGCGATGTACCTTTCCGGTGCGCGGTGTAGCTTGCAGGAAACGGTAGATCTCGCCCCATGAAGTGGTGCAAAGGGTGGCTTCAGGATGTAAATCATCACTTAATAAAATTGATTTACAATTCATATTTTGAGCCAGATGTATATCTGTTATTCTGTCACCTATCACATAGGAGTTGGGCAGGTCATATGCGCCCTTAAGGTAGTGGGTGAGCATGCCAGTGCCCGGTTTGCGGGTGGGCTGATGTTCATGCGGAAAGGAGCGGTCGATCAGTATCTCGCTGAAGCGTACCCCCTCATTCTCGAAGGCTTTGATGATCTTATCGTGGGTGGGCCAGAATGTATCTTCCGGGAAGGAGTCGGTGCCGAGGCCGTCCTGGTTGGTGACCATCACCAGCTCATACTCCAGTTCGGCGGCAATGCGTGCGAGGTACTGGAAGACGCCGGGATAGAATTCCAGCTTCTCCAGACTGTCGATCTGCTCATCTTCCGGCTCCTTGATCAGCGTCCCGTCGCGGTCGATAAAAAGTACTTTCTTCATTTGATTTTTCGTTATTTATGGTCCCTTTTCTCTCACTCAGTATGTTTGTGAGAGAAGAAATAAAACCTATGTCTTTTTTTATCTTGTCTGATTATGATAGTCCTGCAGTTCCTTCAGCAGTATCCTGTTCTCCGCCGGAGTGCCCACGGTGATGCGGAGGCAGTTGCGCACCACGCTACTGCGATTACGGGTAATCACTTTTTTTGTTACCAGATAGTTATAGATGGCATTGGCATCGGTCACCTCCACCAGCAGGAAATTGGCATCGGAGGGAAAGACACGGTGTACCAACGACAATTGTGTTAGTTCTTTTTCGAGTAGTACCCTCTCCTGCAGGATCAGATCCAGTCTGTATTGATGCTTCTCCGTTTTGGAGAGTGCTTTGAGCGCCTCCTCCTGATTGAATGCACTCACATTGTAAGGTGGCTTCGTCCTGTCCATCAACCCGATGATATCAGCAGATGCATAAGCTACCCCTACGCGTGCACTGGCCAGCGCCCACGCTTTGCTGAACGTCTGCATCACGATCAGGTTGGGGTATTGCGAAAGCTGTTCCCTGAAGCTTCTGTCATCACAGAAATCGATATAGGCCTCATCGACCACTACGATACCCCTGAACTCCTCCAGCAGCCGCTCCACGTTCCTCAGCCGGTTTCCAGAGGGATTGTTGGGAGAGCAGACGAAAAGGCACCTGGCATCATGTGACAGTATCTCATCGATGTTCAACTCGAAATCATCAGTGAGCGGAACATGTATCACCTCCACGTTGTTGATGTTGGCCGACACCTCATACATCCCGTAGGTGGGAGGGCAGAGGATGACGCGATCCCGGGCCGGCTCACAGAAGATACGGTAGACCAGGTCAATCACCTCGTCGCTGCCGTTGCCGATAAAGATATTCTCTACCGGGATATGGTTTCTCTCCGACAGTGCTCTCTTCAGCATCCGCTGGTGCGGGTCGGGGTAACGGTTTTTCTTGCCGAAAGGGTTCTCGTTGGCATCGAGAAAGATGCCTTTATCACCCGTAAACTCATCACGGGCGCTGGAGTAGGGCTTTAGCGCCCATATATTGGGACGTACGAGCTGTTGTAAATCAAAGTGTTTCATCGTTGCCTTCTCCTTCGTTTGTTTGCAGTTGTTGTGCTCTTATTGTTCCCAGGCGCAGCGTCATCGCATTCTTGTGGGCGAACAGCTGTTCTTCTTCGGCCATCGTCTCCACAGCGTTACCGATGCTGGTGATGCCCTCCTGGCTGAGATGCTGGAAGGTGATCTTCTTCAAGAAGCTGTCGAGGGAGACACCGCTGTAGGCTCTGGCATTGCCGCTGGTGGGCAGCGTGTGGTTGGTACCGCTGGCATAGTCGCCGGCGCTCTCACAGCTGTAATTGCCGAGGAAGACCGAGCCGGCATTCACCACATCGCGACTCACCAGCACCGGGTTTTCTGTCGCAATGATCAGATGCTCCGGTGCATATTGATTGCTGAAAGCCATACAATCGTTCAGCTCTTTGAAGAGGATGGCCCTGCTGTTGGCGAGTGCCTGTGTGGCTATCTCCTGTCGGGGCAGGCTCGCCAGCTGCAGATCCAGCTCTTTGTTCACCTCTTTGATCACCTTCTTGCTGTCGGAGAGAAGGATCACCTGGCTGTCCGGCCCATGCTCGGCCTGCGATAGCAGGTCAGCTGCTACAAAGGCGGGGTTGCAGCTACTGTCGGCAATCACCAGCAGCTCACTGGGTCCGGCAGGCATGTCGATGGCCACACCATAGAACTGTGCGGAGCGTTTGGCTGCCATCACGTACTGGTTGCCGGGACCGAAGATCTTATCCACCCGGGGTATGCTCTCCGTGCCGAAGGTCATGGCGCCGATGGCCTGTATGCCTCCCACAGCGAATATCTTTGTGACCCCTGTCAACCAGGCTGCGTAGAGGATGGCGGGATGGATCTCGCCCTTTTCATTGGGCGGTGTGCAGAGCACGATCTCGCTGCATCCAGCAATCTTTGCCGGCACGGCAAGCATCAGCACCGTAGAGAAGAGGGGTGCAGAGCCCCCGGGGACATAGATGCCTATGCGTTCGATGGGACGTGACTCACGCCAGCAGACCACTCCGGGGGCTGTCTCCACCTTGCGTACCTCTTCCCGTTGTGACAGGTGAAATGTCTCGATGTTTCTCCTTGCCAGCTCAATAGCCTGTTTGAGGCGCTCCGGGATCACTGCACCTGCATTGGCGATAGTCTCCCGGTCCACCTCCGGCGACTGCTGACCGGCATAATCAAATTGCCGGCTGTAGGAGAGCACAGCCTTGTCGCCCTTACGATGAATATCGTAGAACATCTTCTCTACCGTGTCCATCAGCTTACGCTGCTTGATCAGCGGCCGTTCGGTCAGCTTTGACCATTTGCTTTGGGAAGGATTGGATATTGTTTTCATTTTCTTTAGTTTTTAGCTTTCAGCTATCAGCTAACAGCTATCAGCTATCAGCTAACACCATTCAGCAGTCAGCTATCAGCATCAAAGAATCATTTTCTCGATGGGAACAACAAGTATTCCTTCAGCGCCATGTCGTTTGAGCTCGTCGATGATCTCCCAGAAGTGATCGTCGCTGATCACCGAGTGAACACTGCTCCACCCTTCATCGGCCAGGGGGAGGATGCTGGGTGAACGCATGCCGGGTAAAAGTCTCACAATAGCGGGGATCTCTTCATTACGGGCGTTCAGCAACACATATTTCTTACCCTGTCCGTTTTTGTAGGACTTGATGCGGAACAACAGCTGCTCCAGGAGCGCTGCTTTCGCCGGGGAGAGGTTCTTATTGCTGATCAGCACCGCTTCACTTTTGATAATCGTCTCCGCCTCTTTCAGTCCGTTCATGATTAGCGTGCTGCCGGTGCTTACGATATCGAAGATACCATCGGCCAGCCCGATGCCGGTGGCAATCTCCACACTACCTCCCAGCTCCTCGATTGTCACATCGATCCCTTTCACCTGGAAGAACTTACCAAGCGTCTTGGGGTAACTGGTGGCAATACGCTTGCCGTTGAAATAATCCAGTCCCGTGTACTCCTCATCCTTCGGTATGGCCAGCGAGAGACGGCAGTTGCCGAAGCCCAGCTTCTCCACCACCTCTACATCCTTCTCTTTCTCCCACACTTCATTCTCACCCAGGATACCGATGTCAGCCACACCTTGTTCCACATATTGTGGGATATCATCATCACGAAGGAAAAAAATCTCCATGGGGAAGTTACGTGCATCTGTCTTTAGCTTGCGGTTGCCGTTAGATACTCTTATGCCGCACTCGGTGAGCAGGTCGAGCGATTTCTCGCTCAGTCGTCCGCTTTTCTGGATCGCAATTTTAATTTTTTCCATTGGTCTGTTCGTTTTGTCGAATAAGATCAGCCTGTTAGTTTAACAAAAAACCCGCCTGATGTTATTCAGACGGGTGTATAAATATAGACTTTAACGTTCGCACATATCTATCTCATCTCGCCTGACTGCAAGTATGAAAATGATGATGATGGAACGTGTTTGCTTTCATTCTTATCGTTTTGTTACAACAAAGATAATGGAATTATTTTAATTGACACAATATAGGGGTCTTTTTTTTCTGGCGAGAGTTGAAAACACTTTAAAAAAGAACAGCGCTGTTTTTTTCCGTTTATTCACGGATGTGGTTTCACGGGAAAGTAATACATTTGTGACGAAAGTATATGGAAAGAGAGAAAATCTTTCCGCTTAAAAATTATTAACTCAAGATGACCATAAAGCAGAGAATTCAATCCTATAGGATGTTGGCAGATGATTGCCGGCAAAAAATCAACCGTCTGGGAAAACAGATTTATCTTATCGGTACAGTCAGACTGGTCATTTTTGTCGTTGCAGTGATCATGGTCTTTTTTTTGGTACACCATTTAAACCTGCTTGCGCTCCTGCTGCTCTTCACTTTCGTCTTATTTATCCTGCTGATGAAGAAGCACAATCAATTGCTTGAGGAGAAAGAGGCGGAGGAATTTCTGTTCCACATCGCGGAGAATGAATTGAAAGCGTTTGATCACGATTTTTCGGCTTTTGATGGTTCCCCTGAGAAGACAGACCCTTCGCATTCCTTCAGTTTTGATCTGGATTTCTTTGGTGATAAATCTGTTTTTCAGCAGATCAACAGAACTGTTCTCTCTATCGGCAAGGAGACGCTGGCAGAGATGATGCTATCGCCTCTGACAGAAAAAGAGGCGATTGAAAAACGACAGGAGGCCATCAGGGAGTTAGCGGATAATGAAGATTTTTCTCTTCGTTTCCGGGTCGCCGGCATGAAAACAGCCTCTTCCGATCTTGGCAAGGAGGATTACCTCCCCGTTTCGGAACCGGGGAAAAGGATGCACCATAGCCTCTTCTGGAAAGTTGCCGTGTGGGCAACACCTCTTTTGTATTTGAGCTATGCCGTGCTATGGCTGACGGAGATACTACCGGGTGGTCTCTTCGTTTATCTTTATCTTTTCACGCTGATGCTTTCGCTCGTATCTTTTAAAAGAGTGAAAGAGACCTGGCTCCTGGTTGATAAGAGATCGAAGAGACTCAATGCTTATGCTGATCTACTGAAGGTGGTGGAAGAGGAGACATTCGAGTCGGATCAGTTGCAGTCGCTTCAGAAAAAACTTACAGTGCCTGTAAAAGCATCGCACGTTATCAGGGAACTGTCGGAATACAGCCATAACCTCGATCTGGGTTTTACCATTGCCATACTCTTTCTGAACCCGCTGTTACTGTGGACCACCCGTTATACATTGAAGATTGAGCACTGGATGAGAGAACATGGTGATCATGTAGATGGCTGGTTCAGGCTCCTTGCAGAAACAGATGCGCTCATCTCTGCCGGAACATTCGCGATGAACCATCCTGATTATACCTATCCAGTTGTTTCTGATCGTTATTGTTTTATTGGTGAAGGAATGGGTCATCCGCTCATTCCCCGCAATCAGTGTGTGAAAAATGATATCACTGTTACACGGAGATCCTTCTTCATGATCGTCACCGGAGCTAATATGGCAGGAAAAAGCACTTACCTGAGGACGATAGGTGTGAATCATGTGATGGCTTCTGTCGGTATGCCTGTGTGGGCACGAAGGATGGAGTTTTATCCCGGTAGCCTGCTGACAAACCTGAGAACGGCTGACTCACTGGTCAACCACGAATCCTACTTCTTCGCGGAGCTGAAACGGTTGAAGATCATTATCAACCGCCTGGAGGCAGGGGAGGAGGGCCTCTTTATTATTCTTGATGAGATACTCAAAGGAACAAACTCTGAGGATAAGAAAAAGGGGTCGCTGGCACTTGTGAAACGGCTGATAGGCCTCAGTGGCAATGGGATCATTGCTACCCATGATCTCACACTGGGTGAGATGGAAAATGAGTTTCCTGACCAGATAAAAAATTACCATTTCGATGCCGGCATAGAGGATGACATCCTTACTTTTGACTATCAGCTCCAGGAAGGTATTGCCATCAATATGAATGCCAGCTTTCTGATGAAGAAAATGGGTATCACTGAATGACATATGCCGTGGATGCTATATTTGTGATCTCATACTACATCCTAAAAATACTCAAAAACCGTATAAAAACAGCGCAGACTATCGCTCTGTGGCATTTTTTTTTGTACGTTTGCACCCGATGAAAAATAAGCTGTTGATATCACTTATGGCGATGATGGTATGCATCACGACTATTTACCCGCAGGCCCGCATTATCATGCCTGACTCATCGCAAATCACCACCAATCCGGACTCACTGGATCTGCTTCCCCGCAGACCCGTCATGCCGGACTCAACGGTAACGTCACAGAGTGCATCATCACAGCTCGATCACCTGCTACACGATCACGGCGCTGAAGCAGATTCATTACAGCGGCTGGCACGGATGACTATATGGAAGATAGACAGACGTACGGGCAACCGCCTGCCTGCCCTGTCTGATACCCTACTGCATAACTACCAGCAGACAACCCTTCCCGACGGTCAGTCCGTGGCGATGGGTTTCCTTGCACCACTGGGCTCACCGGCCATCTCCAAGATTTTTTTCGATCGCACCGAGACAGAGACCTTTGTCTTCAACAATGCGCACTACCTCTACCTGAAGGATCCTGAGAAGCTGCTATACGTGAATACAAGGGTGCCCTATTCGAGACTTAACTTTCAGCGTGGTACGGGAAAGCAGACCAACGAAGAGCGTCTGGATGCACGTCTTACAACCAATTTCGGGAAATCACTGAATGTTGGGGTAGATGTCGATCTGATCAACGCTCGTGGTTTTTACAACTCACAGTCAGTGAAGCACAACAATTTCACCCTTTTCGGCAACTATCTCTCCGACAGGATAGAGGCGCATGCATTCATGAACCTGGGCTCGATGACCAATTTTGAGAACGGCGGTGTCACCGAAGAGATTTTTATTACCGATCCGGATGCAGTGCAGGAGAACTTCACATCGAGAGATATTCCCGTGAAGTTCACCAACACATGGAACGCACTTCGTAACAACCGCTACTTTTTGTCGGGGAGATACAATCTGGGATACAGGGAGATAGATGGTGATTCACTCCACCTGGGAGAGAGTCATTTTGTGCCGGTTGCCAGTATCGGCTATTCAACGCAGTACACACAACAGCACCGCCGTTTTCTATCATATGATACGGCATACGTCAATGTTGACGGGGTGCAGATGCAGCAGATCGACCGCTTCTATGTCAATCGCTATTATGATGAGGCAGTGGACGACAGTATACGCTATACCTCGTTCAAGAACAGCGTTTCATTGAGCCTGAGAGAGGGATTCAAGGAGTGGGTTAAATTTGGGTTGACCGCTTTCCTGGAGTATGACCTGCGCAACTATTCCATGAGAGACAGCGTGGGACCGGGCTATGTCAATCATCGCGAGAGTGCCGTCACCATAGGGGGGCTGCTGAATAAACAACAGGGAGAGAACCTCTTGTTCAACCTGCGCGCCGATATGGGTGTGCTGGGAGTCAACCTGGGTGAGTTCAGGGCGATGGGTGATGTGGAGACAGGCTTCAATATTGCCGGCAGACGTACCACACTGTCGGCACAGGCATACATAAAAAATCTGCGGCCCAAGTACCTGCAGGAAAATTATTACTCCAAGTACTTCCGGTGGAATCATGATTTTGGTGATATCCGCAGGGTCTATGTGGGCGGAAAGCTGCATATCCCTTTTACGAACACCACACTCAGTGCCGGCGTGGAGAACCTGCAGAACTTCATCTATTTCGATCAGGATAAAAACATTGCGCAGGAGAGTGACAACATACAGGTGCTGACGGCACGTGTAGATCAGAACCTGCGCCTTGGCGTATTTAACTGGGATAATCAGGTAGTCTACCAGACCTCCAGCAATCAGCAGGTGATTCCGCTGCCTACCCTCAGTGTCTACTCAAACATGTACCTGAAAGCAAAAATAGTGAATGAGCTCTCCCTACAAGTGGGGGTGGATGCCCATTACCATACAAACTATTTTGCGCCTGGTTATGAAGCTGCCTTGCTGCAATTCTACAATCAGAATGAGAGAGAAATTGGGAATTATCCCATCGCTACTGTTTATGCCAACATGCACCTGAAGCAGACACGCTTCTTCGTGATGTTCTATAATGTGGCGACGAAGGCTTTGAAACCCTATGAGTACTTCTCTCTGCCCGGTTACCCGGTGAACCCCTTCACCTTCAAGATGGGTGTTTCGATTAATCTTCACAATTAATTCGTTTTTCAAAGAATCAATCATTTCTTCTATTTTTTTCACCTAACATCAATAATTCTTTTCACCCTTGAAATTCAAAAAAAGACGCAATCTCTATCTCTTTTTGCTGCTGGCTGCTCTCGGCACGATGATCCTGCTCAGGTACATAAGCAGAGAAGGTGAAAGCGTATTGCTTCCCCGCGATTATAACGAGATCATAAAATCGGGTGAACTGAATGTGGTGACCGACTATAACTCTATCGGGTATTTTGTTTCAGGTGATACAGCACGGGGTTTTCAGCTGGAGATGATGCAGGCCCTTGAGGAAGCGTGGGGTGTGAAGTTAAACCTGTTTCTCGAGAATAGCCTGGACGAGAATCTGGAAGGATTACTGGAGCAACGATACGATCTGGTAGCCAGAAATATCCCGGTGAACATCCGGTTGAAGGACACTTTCGCCTTCACTGATCCTCTTACGCTGAACAAGCAGGTCCTGGTACAACGCAAAACACTCTTCAATGACAGTATAGAGCCTATCAGGCAGCACCTCGATCTGGCTAAGAAGACGATCCATGTCCCCGGTGAGTCGCCTGCTATCCTGCGACTGAATAACCTCTCCCACGAGATAGGTGACACCATCTACGTGATGGAAGATCCGACCTATGAGACAGAGCAGCTGGTGATGATGGTGGCAGCAGGTGATATTGATTTCACGGTGTGTGATGAGAAGGTGGCTGAGCGTCTGGCTGCATCATTGCCGGAGATAGATATTGAAACAGATATCAGCTTTACCCAGCTGGAGTCGTGGGCTGTACGCAGAGACTCTCCGCAGTTGCTTGACAGCCTTAACAGCTGGCTCGGCCGGTTTAAGGATACACTTGCATTTAAGCAGATTTTTGAGATGTATTACTGATGCCTGATGGATCTGATGCAACAGACCCTTCTTCATACCATGAACCCCGAAAGCCTATTAACGGACTTTCGGGGTTCAAATGATTCAGCGATCAACCTGGACGGTTGAACGGCACGCCTCTGGTTAGATTGTTTTAGGTACGTTTCTGTTCATACCACGTTGTCCCGAAGGGGTTCTCTCACGCATCTTTTTCATCTGCGCATCACGGTACGTTTTCCACTGTTCCATTTTTTCCTTTCCGATAATTTTTTCAAGCTCAGCATCGTTCTCAGCAACTGCTTTGTTGCGCATTTCCATCATCTCTGAGCGACGTGCTTCGCGATCTTGCGTCATCTCTGCTCTTTTTTCCTGCTGTTTGGCCATCTGTTCTTTGCGCTTTGCATCCTGTTGCTCAAACAGCGCTTCCACTTTTGCTTTCTGCTCGGCTGTCAGCCCGAGTTGTTTCTCCATGTTTTCTGCACGGTCTTTAGCCGTCCATCTCATTTCTGTCATTCCTCGTTTTCCGGTTCTTCCGCTGTCACTCCTGTTTTGAGCCGTAAGTGAGAAGCTCAGTGTGAAAATGGCAACCAATGCCATCAATGCTACTTTTTTCATATCAAGTAAATTTTAAAAAGTGAATAATTGAATATCTGCTCTTATGACGCTTAAAGATATGTAAATGTTTAATACAGACAGTACCTGTTAACACTCTTTATGGCGGGTTAACCTGCATAATATCAGTATTATATAGATGATTGTAAAGCGTTCGTACATATAATCTTCCTATTCATCGATAAATAGGCCGTATTTATCTATAATTGCATTTTTTGTTTTTTTTAACCATATTGTGATGAATAAAATTATCTTTGTAGCAGAATTAATAGGAAGAGTATGGAGAAAAAATTCAAAGCAGATAACGGTGCAGGGAATATCTTCTGGGGTTTTGCAGCAGTAATACTGCTGGCATTGTATATTTACCGCTACAAACAGGGAGAGGAAGTATGGTATTCAATATTTTACTTTGTATTCATATTACTCTTCATGCTTTCCACCACCATCAGGGAGTATGTCATCACTGACCTGAATTTTCTGGAGATTCGCTATGTGTTGAAAATTTTCTCCAAAAACAGAAGGTTTGCCATAGGTGATATGGTTGCCATGAAGAAGATAAAAAAGAACCGCCTTCGTATTGACAAAGTACGTGGTTTTGAGGTGTTGAGTGTGAGGGAATCAGATATTGATGCGCTGATAGCTGAGCTGAAAGAACGCAATCCCAGGATTATTGTTGCCGGGGAGAATGACGATCAGCCAAAACCCTGAGGAAATGCCTGCATAAACATTGAGATGGTCCATGCCTGAAAAGTTCTTTTTATACAGCAGGGATAGTGACTTTGTTAACAGAAGGAGAGATACGGAACAGTTGTTTTACCCTTATACTGCAAAATAGGACTCCAGCTCCTTCAGCGTGTTCTCGCTGGTATGGATATCTTTCACCACCAGCCCTCTCTCGAGTACCACAATGCGGTCACACACCTCGGTCACATGATTGAGGTCGTGGCTGGAGATCAGCATGGTCATGTTACGGGTGGTCTTCAGCTCGTTGAGCATCCGCTTCAGTCGTATCTGCGAGGTGGGGTCGAGCGCGGTAAAGGGCTCATCGAGGATCAGTATCTGGGGGTCGCTGATCAGCGCAGCGGCGATACCTGTCTTCTTCTGGTTTCCTTTGGAGAGGTCGCGTATCAGTTTGCCCGAACCCAGTATCTCCCCGTTAAAAAAATCTTTCATCGATTCCAGAAATGAGGCGATGTCACCCTCCGATTTATGGTATACTTTGGCTGTGAAAGCGAAGTACTCCTCAGGTGTAAGGAAGTCGATAAGAAAACCTTCATCCAGAAATGATCCCACCTTCGCTTTCCACTCGTCGCGGCGGGCTACCTGCTCACCTTCAACAAGCACCTCTCCCGAGGAGGCCTCGATCAGGTCGAGTATCAGCTGGAAGAAGGTAGTCTTACCAGCTCCGTTGTTGCCTACAAGGCCGAAGCTCTCGCCATCACGGATCTGTATGGCAGGGATATTGAGCACGGTGATACCGCTGTAGATCTTCTTCAGGTTAGAGGCGGTGATGATCCCTTCGCTCTCATCGTTATATTGCAATGCCGGAGGCGTTTGAGACAAGGTGATTGAACTATTTTCGTAATCTTGCATGGCGCTTAATCTTTATCGTTTTTAATCATTCTTCATAAATGCTGCTGAAAGGGAGCTGATGTTTGTGTTTACTCTTTTTTTCTGAAACCGCTGCAGAGTGCATACTTTCTTCTCAGGAACTGTTTTTCGATCACTCTCAGGAGTGGTTCGCGGAACAGGATGCCGGCCAATCCAATCAGTGCGATGATGGCCAGCGCTATATGGGTGGCATTAATAAGACCAAACAGTGTGATCAGCGTGATTGGGATCACCAGCAGGGGTATCATCACGAGGAAGTTTTTATAGCTCACACCCTGCATATTCATTGAGGAGCCCCTGGAAAGCTCCAGTCGTTTGGTGTTAAGTGTCGCACCGAAAAGATAGACGTAGATATTGACCCCTGCATTGTAAAGAAATGCCACCAGGTGATAGAGGATGATCTGCTTCCCAAACAGAAAGTAGGGGGTGGTAGCGATGAAAGAGACAATGCATAGTGCCAGCATCAGGGTATAGTTGGCCCGGATGTAGGTGTGGGTATCGATATCACGTGTCATCAGAAAATCGAAGTGGGAACCGTCCCAGTTGATGATCCACTGTCCGAACATCAGCATCCCAGTACCGGTGACGAAGATAGCCACGAACAGCAACCATCCGGGATTTTGATTGTAGATGGGGTTGGGATAGAAGATCAACCCGTAGAGCAGGAAAAAGAGTGCTGTGAAGAGTGTGCTTTTGGTCCGTTTATGACGGAGTACCAGCTTGATTTCGAGGGCGATGATCTCACCGGTCTTGCCGAATCGCTCCATAAAGGTGAAGCGTTGTGATCCGGCTTTACTCCTTTTACTTTTTACTTCGAATGATTCGGGATAATAGTTGCGTGCAAAAAAGCGCTTGTTGAGCATAAATGCAAGCAGGCTAAGTAACATCACGGAGCTGCAGATGAAGGGCGTTTCGATTAGAAACCCGAGAAGATTCTGAGACAGCAGAAAAAGAGAAAAGATCTTAAAATACTCCAGCGCTGCCAGCCCGCCTGCAATGAGCAGAAAGAGGATCGTGCCGAAAAGGATATTGTTGAATTGACGTTTCAGCAGTGGTGCCAGCAGGGTGTTGAACCAGATGAGAAAGAGGATGATGAAGAGAAAGCGGAATGCCCCCATTGTGCCGTAGGCAGGATATACTCCCGTGATGGAAAAAGGGATGGTAAGGCAAAGTAATATGTAATTGAGTGGGTTGAGCAATGGCTTTAACACCAGATAATTCACCAGCGCACTCCTTCTGACCGGCAGCACCTGGTAACTATGCAGGTTCAGTCTACTCAGCGGCTGCATCAGATAGCGGATCATCAACAGGGCGATCACGGCATAGATGATGATACCGTTGAAGGTGACAGCAGGATCATTCCCGGGGAGAATCTCCTGCAGCATCTTCGGCAAGAGTAGGCCCAGCATCACGAAGACCACAAGAAAGTAAAGTGCCATCAATCCGACAAATATATTGACCACCACGTTTTTGTAATAACCGGGTGAGCGGACTGTTTGTAGCCAGTAGTGTCTGAATAGTGTTTTATACATGGGATTGGGACAAAATAATTATTTCTTTCCAAAAAGAGCGCCCAGCAGACTGCGGGTTAGTGTTCTTCCCAGCTGATTACTGATCTGTCGTGTGGTACTACGACCTACCTGTGTGAGGATATCACCAAGGACACCCTGGTCTGCCTTGCGTTGCCGTGCAGTGGCGCGCTTGGCTCTCTCGACCTCCAGTAGTGCTTTCTGCTCCTCCTTCTGTTGACGGATACGCTCTTTCTCCTCCGCGGCCTGGCGCCGTTCCTCCTCGAGCAGCTCCTGCTTTTGCGACAGGATCTCATAGGCCGACTCACGGTCAATCAGCTTCTCATAGACACCGTAGATCAGTGAGCTGCGGATAAGCTGGTCTCTTTCACCCACGGTGATGGGGCCTATCTGTCCCTGCGGAGGAAGGATGTTGGCACGCTCCACCATCTGAGGCGCACCCTTCTCGTTGAGGAACGACACCAGTGCCTCACCCGTGTTAAGCTGTGTGATGGCTTCGCCTGTATCGAATTTCGGGTTGGCACGGAAGGTGTTGGCGGCCACCTTCACCGCCTTCTGATCGTTGGGGGTGTATGCCCG
Organism: Bacteroidales bacterium; assembly: GCA_012727735.1. Taxonomy (GTDB): domain Bacteria; phylum Bacteroidota; class Bacteroidia; order Bacteroidales; family Dysgonomonadaceae; genus Proteiniphilum. Next base: position 18,582 of record JAAYGM010000070.1, read on the forward strand.
GAGCGCATGCTGTACGCGGTTGCCGAGCTGCCCGAGTATGCTCTCGGGTATATCTGCCGGGTTCTGCGTGCAGAAGTAGATACCTACACCCTTCGAGCGGATCAGGCGTACAATCTGTTCCACCTTCTCAAGAAGGGAAGAGGGCATGTCGTTGAAGAGCAGGTGTGCCTCGTCGAAGAAGAAGACCAGCTTCGGTTTATCCATATCGCCCACCTCGGGAAGAGTCTCATAGAGATCATCAAGCAGCCAGAGCAGGAAGGTGGTGTATACCCGGGGTGAGTTCATCAGCTTATCGGCTGCGAGGATGTTGATCACGCCCTTGCCCTGCTCCGTCTGGATGAAGTCGGTAATTTCCAGCTCCGGCTCACCGAAGAACTTGTCGGCACCTTCACTCTCCAGACGCATTAGCCCGCGCTGGATGGCGCCGATGCTAGCAGGAGAGATGTTACCATATTTGGTGGTGTACTCCTTGCGGTTGTCGCCGATAAATTGCAGCATCATCTGCAGATCTTTCAGGTCGATGAGCAACAGGTTGTTGTCATCGGCTATCCTGAATGCCATCGTCAGGATGGCACCCTGTGTCTCGTTCAGATTGAGCAGCCGCTCCAGCAACAGCGGACCCATCGAGGTGACGGTAGTACGCACAGGATGTCCCTGTTCGCCGAAGACATCCCAGAAACGCACGGGGAAAGCTTTATATTCAAATCCTTTCTCAGGTAGCTTATAGCCATCGACACGCTTGGTGACGCTCTCTTTGTTTCCCCCTGTTTTTGCCACACCGGAGAGATCGCCCTTCATATCAGCGGCGAAGACAGGTACACCCATCTCACTGAATGTTTCGGAGAGTGTCTGCAGTGTGACTGTTTTTCCGGTTCCCGTGGCTCCGGTGATGAGGCCGTGGCGGTTTGCCATCTTAGGTATCAGGCATACTTCCGCTTCATCGTTGATGGCTATAAAAGCGCGTTTGCTGTTGTCGAACATAATGGTGAAAGAATTTGGTTTCTATGTCGGACAAAGTTAAACAATTATTTTTAATTGAAAGAAGTGAGCGTGTTGCTTGTTAAATTTTTGATAAATAAATAATATCCCTTATCTTTACGAAGTAAAACGCTTAAAATCTTACTCAATGAACAACAAAACTTTTTTACTCTTATTCCTCTTTTCCCTTTCTTTTTCATTGTCTGCACAACAAACGAAGGAGATTTCACACTATCTGTTTCCTGAGTTTACCCATGGAACGGTGTTGATGAAGGGTGGGAGAGAGAATCCCGCATTGCTCAATTACAATGCAGCGACTGAAGAGATGGTCTTCGACCAGAATGGTCAGGTGCTTGCTCTTTCTGAGCCATCTTTAAGCCAGATAGATACTGTATCCATCAACGAGAGGCAATTTGTACTGAAGGACAACAAGTTTGCGGAAGTATTGAATAACAATGGATACAAACTACTTGCCCTGTACAAGTGCAGGATTCTTCCTCCGGGAAATCCGGCTGCTTTTGGTGGCACCTCACAGACATCGTCGGTGGACAGTTACTCCAGCTGGCAGGGTGATGGGCGCATGTATGACTTAAAACTCCCTGACGACTTCGAAGTAAAACCTTATACCATTTATTTTCTCGATAACGGATCGGGCTTGAAAGAGATAAAGAGTATGAAACGGTTAAAAAGATACTACAATAAGAGGAAAAAAGCATTTGATCAATATGTTTCTCAACATAAGCCTGATTATGAGGACCCGGAAGCTGTGTCACTCCTGATACGATTTATAGAGACAAATAATTAATATAGGGAGATTGATGAAACAGAGTTGTAATTTGATTATAGCGTTCATACTATTTGCCGGAAGTGTGTCAGCTCAACAGCCTTATACACCAACGCAGGAGAACCTTCAAAAGAGGGAACTGTTTCAGGATATGAAATTCGGGGTTTTCATTCACTGGGGTATCTACAGCATGATGGCCGATGGGGAGTGGATCATGAACAATAAAAACATCCATCACAGGGAGTATGCCACCCTGGCTGATGGCTTTAACCCTTCGAAGTTCAATGCTGCCGGGTGGGTATCGGATGTGAAGGCTTCCGGGGCAAAGTACATCTGCATCACTTCTCGTCACCACGACGGCTTCTCGATGTTCGGCACAAAAAAGTCTCCCTACAACATTGTTGATGGCACGCCCTTCAAACGGGATATCATCAAAGAGCTGGCTGATGAATGTCACAGGCAGGGGATCAGGCTTCATTTCTACTATTCGCTGCTCGACTGGGGCAGGGCCGACTATTATCCGGTTGGAAGAACCGGAAAAGGGGTAGGACGCACAGAGCAGGGTGAGTGGAAAAGCTATCATCATTTTATGCTCGATCAACTGACGGAGCTGCTGACCAACTATGGTGAGATAGGGGCTATCTGGTTTGACGGAAAATGGGATCAGCCGGACGATTTCGACTGGCGCCTGAGGGAGATCTACGATCATATTCACAGCTTACAGCCCGGCTGTATGGTCATCAACAACCATCATATTGCACCCCTTGAGGGAGAGGATGGACAGACCTTCGAGAAGGATCTACCGGGACAGAACCAATCAGGTTACTCAGGTACTGCCACCATAGGTCACCTGCCACTGGAGACCTGTGAGACCATGAACCACTCGTGGGGATATAACATCACCGACAACAACTATAAATCGGAGAAAGAGCTGATTCATTATCTGATCAAAGCTGCGGGGAACAACGCCAACCTGCTGATGAACGTGGGACCGCGACCTGACGGAACTTTTCCCGATATCGCGGTGCAACGTTATCATGCCATGGGTGAATGGTTGAAAACATATGGTGAGACCATCTACGATACGCGTGGCGGCTTTATCGCACCACGTGACTGGGGTGTGACCACACAAAAAGAGAAAAAGCTCTTTGTGCATATCCTGGACCTGGATGATAAAGCACTCTACCTGCCGATGGAAGGCAACAAGGTGCGCTCGGTGAGACTGTTCACCGGTAAGAAACCGCTGAAATTCAGCGAGGTGGCAGGGGGTATCCTGTTACAACTGGACAAGGTGCCTGATGAAACAGACTATATTGTTGAGTTAGAGCTGAGATAGTTAAATATTGATACTGATTGCGAAGGCGGCAGCCAGCAGAAATCCCGACAGAGATGTCATCTTCAGGTAGGGGTCAAGCTGATGCCCGCTCTTGTTGCGTATCTGGTTGAGAATGCTGAAAGGAATCAGAAAAACAAGGAGATAGACATATCTGTAACAGGGCGCCGGTTCGTAGAGGATATTGTAAAGCGCTAGGCAAATGAAGGAGGTGAATGTCATCAGCGCGTGATAGATTTTTGCTTGCTTTAATCCCAGTTTCACGGCAATGGTGATTTTTCCTGATGCCCTGTCGTTCTCGATATCACGCATATTGTTCACGTTAAGGATCATCGTACTGATAAGTCCCAGGCTGACAGCAGGCAGCAGAGGCTGAACACTAAAGGTGTGTGTATGCAGGAACCAGGTGCCTATCACCGGAACCGGCCCAAAAAAGAGAAAGGCGAAGAGATCGCCCCAGCCCCTGTAACCGTAGGCATTTCCGCCCAATGTGTAAAAGAGCGCTGCGAGGATGCTGCAGCTCCCTACAAGGATTAGTATAACCACGGAGGGCCATTCTATCTGATTCACCATATTCAGCACTAGTGCCAGTCCCAACAGGATGCAGATGATAATAAAAAGCAGAATGGCTCCCTTCATCTCCGCCGGTGAGATCATACCGCTTTGAACCGCTCTTCCCGGTCCTTGCCTGAATCCAGTTGTGTCGGTCCCTTTCTGATAATCACCCAGATCATTCGCCAGGTTGGCCAGTATCTGTATGGAGAGTGCCAGCAGAAATGCAAGGATAAAGGTGATACTGTTGAACTCACCTGCATGCCAGGCCATGCCGCTGGCCATGATGACGGTAGCTACAGCAAGAAAGAGTGTCCGCAGGCGAAAAGCGTGAATCCACTGCTTCAATCTTGTCATTTTCCCTTTTTTACCTTTCCTCTTTTGGTTTTTCCCTGTTTCCCTATTCCGATCACCAGTCCTTTTAATTTAATCTTTTCACTGATCAATATGCCCTGGCAAATATCACTCTTTGTGCCGATGGATTACCCGTCACCATACAGCTTCCAGCTGTTTTGTCCCCTTCGAGCGGGATGCAACGGATGGTGGCTTTGGTTTCGTTCTTGATCAGCTCCTCTGTCTCAGCAGTTCCGTCCCAGTGGCAGAGGAGGAACCCTCCTTTTTCAATCTCTACCTTGAACTCATCGTACGAATTCACCTCACGTGTTTGTTGGGTACGCATGTCGGCCGCTTTCCTGTAGATATTCTCCTGCATCTCTTCCAGCAGCGCTTTGATATGAAGCTCTATGCCATCGCATGAGAGGGTCTCTTTTGTCAGTGTATCGCGGCGGGCTATCTCTACCGTGTTGTTCTCGAGGTCACGTCCACCCATGGCGAGGCGTACAGGAACACCTTTGAGTTCGTATTCCGCGAATTTCCAGCCTGGTTTTTTATTGTCTGAGTTGTCATACCTGACACTTACACCAACCGCCTTTAGTCTCTTCACGATAGCCGCCACCTTTTCGTTGATCTGCTGCAGCTGTTCATCGTTCTTGTAAATGGGAACGATCACCACCTGGTATGGTGCCAGCCTAGGAGGAAGGACAAGTCCATTATCGTCGGAGTGTGACATGATCAGTGCACCCATCAGACGGGTGGAGACACCCCATGAGGTAGCCCAGACATAATCACGCTGACCGCTCTTGTCGGTGAACTGCACATCGAATGCCTTTGCGAAATTCTGACCGAGGAAGTGAGA
>JAAYGM010000071.1 GCA_012727735.1 Bacteroidales bacterium
CCCAAAGAGCGTGACATCTTCCCCACAAAAGAGAATACTGTAATCACGGAAGGCGGTATGCAGGTAAATATTGTGGATATCCAAAGACGGATTGCGCCTTGTAGTGTATCGCTGGTCATCGACTCCTCCGGTTCAATGAAAAAAGATATGGATGCAACCATTGAAGCTGCTAAAAAATTTGTGGAAACTCTTCCGGAAGACAGCTTCATTAAGATTATACAGTTCAGTACCTCCGTCACATCCCATCCCGGAGAAACTAAAGATGCTGCAATAAAAGCCCTTTCAGGGGTCCGTCCTGTAGGCTATACCAAGCTATATGATGCGACAGCTGCTGGAGTCAACGCAGTGCAAGGTAAAACGCGTCCAGCTGTAGTGGTCTTTACCGACGGGGTTGACTCGCGTGAAGACGGAAGCGGTAAGGGTAGCACTAATACCAAGGAGGCCGTTATTCAAAGATTACAAGAGCTACAGATCCCCGTATACACCATCGGCTTCGGCAAAAGGCTAAACGAAGGGGAGTCTGCCTCTTCAGTAGATGGTGCACCCGACATCCAGTGCCTGACAGAGTTTGCAATGGTCTCACAGGGGCAATACTATCCCGCGAAAAATCCTGAGGCACTGGAGCAGGTATTCACCGCCATCGGATCTAGGCTAGGCAACAACTTTGTCATTAACTACGAACGCCCCACGGAAAACAATATGAGCGAAACGCCGGTTGTCTCCATTGCCATTGATAATTCAGGGTCGATGGATAAGGGGCCTGATGAGGGCGTAGATTGCAACTATCGAATGGAAAAAACAAAACAGATGCTTGTTGATTTCGTCGGCAAACTACCTGGAAATGCGGTAACACAGCTTATGACATTTCAGGGAGGCGGTAATGCACACGTCCAACTCAATCGCAGTCAGATATCGACTACCGATAAAGTGACATTTCTCAAGGCCATTGGTGAAATGGATGCCGCAAACGGTACCCCCATAGTAGAAGCTCTAACTTCGGCTTATGAGAACATCATCACGGTACCCAGCAGTAAGAAGGTGATTGTATTCCACACCGATTCCGGTCTAGAAGTTCCCGAAGACAGTCAAAAAGCATATCAGAATATTTTATCTAAAATTAAGGATAAGGGAATCTTCGTACTCTGGATTGGCATGGGTATTTCCACCCCAGAAAAGGAAAAAGTGTTTGCGGAAGCCGCAGAAGCCACCCAAGGTGAATATGTAATTAGCGAGTCCATGGGCGACATTATGAGTAAGCTCAATTCGCTGCTGGATCAGTTAGGACAGCCGGGTGAGTCGCGAATCACACCGATCACAGTGGAAATCTCCTACCGATCGGATCAGGGGGAAACCCTTACCTACAAAGCACAGGACGATGCGGAGTTTTCACCTCCTCAGAAAAAAGGAACACCTATAGAGCCCGATGTGGTAAAAATCGAGACCGGCAAAAAAGCAAACCTGTATACCGTGAAACCCGATAGGGAGGATTCCTCCGGTATGTGCGGTGTCGGGGTGATCGGCAAGGACAGCACCATTTATGCCAAAACCGAAATCAGCAAAACAATGAATAATCAGGCAATGGAGATCACCATTGGGGAAGCCGCCTATTTTGACCAACTGCTGGGCTTGGATGTTGCAAGGCACGATTATCGGTTTGCTGCCTTTGAGCTAGAGATGAAAAATATCACTGCGGGAAAGATCCCCTACATGATCCCCAGCATCTTCAACCACTTCTATATCAG
>JAAYGM010000072.1 GCA_012727735.1 Bacteroidales bacterium
AATTTATGGCAACAACTGCTGATTTCAGAAACGGGATGTGCATCGATTTAGATGGACAATATTTCGTGATCGTTGAATTTCTTCATGTGAAACCGGGAAAAGGTGCAGCTTTCGTTCGTACCAAGTTGAAGAATGTGACAACCGGGCGTGTGCTCGACAAGACCTTTAACTCGGGGGTGAGGGTAGACGAAGTACGTATCGAACGCCGTTCCTTTCAATATCTCTATCGCGATGATATGGGATATAATTTCATGAACACCGAGACATTCGAGCAGATACCTATAGCTGAAGAGCAGATCGAAGGTGTGAAGTTCCTGAAAGAGGGTGATGTGGTGGATGTGCAGATTCATGCCGAAAGTGGTACGATCCTCACGGCCGAAATGCCGACACATGTTGTGCTGCAGATCACCTATACCGAGCCGGGAATCAGGGGTGATACCGCTACTAACACGCTGAAACCCGCCACCGTAGAAACTGGTGCTGAGGTGCGTGTGCCGCTCTTTATCAATGAAGGAGAGAAAATAAAGATTGATACACGTAACGGTTCTTATGTTGAGCGTGTAAGAGATTGACAGAATGTGCATAATAGCATACAAGAAAGAAGGGGAGTGGCATTGAATAAAATGCTTCTCCTTTTTTTTTGTCATTTTTCACTAAAAGAGTATATTTGTGATCAGGTTATCCTCTGTAACCATTCTTCTGCCGGGGGTAAACTATTTTTTTAACTTATGCTGCATTACCATCTCATTCATTTACGCAGCAAATTGATCATTTATGCATATTATCGACATCCTTATTTTTGTGATTTACATGCTCTTTGTGCTGGGCATCGGGATCTATTTTCTAAGAAAAAACAAGAATGCCGACGACTATTATGTCGGGGGCCGATCCATGAGTAGCTCCGTCATCGGCCTGTCGGTGGTCGCCACCGACGTGGGAGGCGGCTTCTCCATTGGCTTGGGGGGACTCGGTTTTCTGATGGGCCTTTCCGGATCATGGATGCTCTTCACCGGCCTGCTGGGTGCCTGGTTGAGCGCTGTGTTTCTCATTCCCAAAGCCAGCAAGCTGGCATCACGGCTTAAGCTCTATACCTTCCCACAGCTCTTCGAATTTTTTTACAGTCCCCGCGTGGCGCTGCTGGCAGGTATTATCTCTGCTGTCGGTTACATCGGCTTCACCAGCTCGCAGCTGCTTGCCGGTGCCAAGTTGGCATCAGCAACCTTTGAGGGCCTGGAGATGAACACAGCACTGATTTTTATGGGGGTAATCGCCGTCGCCTACACGGCGATGGGGGGACTGAAGGCGGTGATCTATACCGATGTGGTGCAGTGGATCATCCTGCTGGCAGGGCTTATACTGATTGGCATACCGCTGGGTTACCATGCCATCGGAGGCATGGATGCGATCAGGGCAACCCTGCCCGATGAGTATACGAAGCTCAACAACATTGAGTGGCAGACCATCGTGAACTGGGCGGTGACGATCATCCCCATCTGGTTCGTAGGAATGACACTCTACCAGCGGATCTATGCCACGCGATCGCCGAAGGAGGCGCAAAAGGCGTGGTACATCGCCGGTGCCTTTGAGTGGCCCGTGATGGCTTTCATGGGGGTGATACTGGGTCTCTTTGCACGGGTTGCCTTCGAGACGGGAATGTTCGAATATATGGGTTTCGCCCCCGGTGGAACGATGGATGCCGAGATGGGGCTGCCGTTGCTGTTGCGTACCATCCTCCCTGTTGGGCTGATGGGGCTGATGATGGCGGCGTACTTCTCGGCGGTGATGTCCACGGCCGACAGCTGCATTATGGCCGCCTCAGGCAATATTGAAAGTGATATACTGAAAAAGATCAGGCCCCTGCCCAAAGGCAAAAAGGCACGGCTGATACAGTCACAGCTGATCACTCTGGGGATTGGTGTGCTGGGATTACTGATCGCATTGCAGATGGAGAACGTGCTCGAGCTGATGCTTCACTCTTATGCTTTTATGGTGAGTGGCCTCTTTGTGCCGGTGCTGGGAGCATTCTTTACCCGGCGCGGTAGTGCCACCGCTGCTTTCTGGGCAATGATCATTGGCGGAGGTACAACAATTACGCTCACTCTTTTATCTGTCGCCCTGCCATTTGGTCTTGATCCCAATATATTTGGAATCTCCGCATCAGCCCTAATCTTTATCTTATTCTCCTACCTGTTCCCAGGTAGAAAGAATGTGCTGGATTGATTTCTTTCATTTATGCTGCACCCGTGCGGCCGGTTCATAGTACAAAACCGCCTACGGGTAAATGAATCGGGGCTGCCGCAGGATCTTGCGACGAGAGAGCATGAAGTTGCGCAGTGTACTTTGTGAAGGAAGCTGTTTCGTCGCCGGAAAATTCTTTGTATATTTGTCTCGTCAAACTGCAGAAGTGTAGCATTATGAACAGGTTAAGCATCAAGCAATGGGCGGAGGAAGACCGCCCTCGGGAGAAACTCTTGCTGAAAGGAGTCTCTACCCTTTCCGACTCGGAGTTGATCGCAATCCTTATCGGATCGGGTAACGACAGGGAGAGTGCTGTGGAACTGAGCAAGCGAATACTTCTGAAAGCAGAGAACGACCTCAACAGGCTGGGGAGGATGAGCGTGACCGATCTGGTCCAAAACTTCAGGGGTATCGGCGAGGCGAAGGCGGTCACGGTGATCGCTTCGCTGGAGCTGGGCAGACGAAGAAAAGCAGGTGAGTCGAACGACAGGAAGAAGATCACATCCTCGCGTGATGGCTACGACCATTTTTTTCCACTCCTCTCCGATCTGAATCATGAGGAGACCTGGGCGATGCTCACAGACCGGTCGAACAAGATCCTCTCCACCATGCAGGTGAGTCGCGGCGGCATCTCGGGAACAGTGGTGGATATCCGTCTGATCCTGCGTGAAGCACTCGGCCATTATGCGTCGGGTATCATCCTGGCACACAATCATCCCTCGGGGAACTGCAGTCCCAGTCCGCAGGATACGCATATCACAAAGAAACTGAAAGAGGCTGCTCAGTGGATGGATATCACGCTGCTTGACCATATTATCGTCTGCGGCGACAGCTATTACAGCTTCGCCGATGAAGGAATCATCTGAGCAGCGTAAACAATATGCCGTAGAATCGGTTTAATAACAAAACAGAGATTATGAACGAAGAATTACAAGCTTTGCAAGATAAGATAGTGGTCATGCTCCGCACGGTGTACGACCCGGAGATACCCGTAAACATCTACGATCTGGGACTGATCTACGATGTGGATGTGGATGAAAACAACAATGTCACCATTGAGATGACCTTCACCTCACCCAGCTGCCCCGCTGCCGACTTCATCCTGATGGATGTGCAGCTTAAGGTGGAATCGATCCCCGAGGTGAACAAGGTGGATCTCAATCTCACGTTCGAACCGCCCTGGGACCGCTCGATGCTGAGCGAAGAGGCACTTCTGGAGCTGGGGATGATGTGATTGGGGTGATAAGGATACGCAGAAAAGAATTACCGTGGACAAAAAAATCTACTTCCTCTCCGATGCCCACCTGGGTTCGGCATCACACACCGACTCCGTGGAAACGGAACGGAAGATGTGCCGATGGCTTGACAGTGTGAAGCAAGAGGCCGAGGCGATTTATCTCCTGGGCGATATCTTCGATTACTGGTATGAGTACAGGTATGTGGTACCCAAAGGATTTACGCGTATCCTCGGTAAGATCTCCGAGCTGACCGATAGTGGGGTGGAGGTGCATTTCTTCATCGGCAATCACGATATCTGGCTTACCGACTACCTCTCCAAAGAGTGTGGGATGATCCTGCACTTTGAGCCATATGTAAAAGAGATGGGGGGGAAAAGGTTTTTCCTTGCACATGGCGACGGACTGGGAGATGACTCCCGGTCGTTTCACCTTCTGCGACGAATCTTTCACAGCCGGTTCCTGAGGAGATGTTTCTCGGCCATCCATCCGCGATGGACGATACCTCTCGCACATGCCTGGTCGAACAGCAGTCGCCTGAACGGCGGAGTGCAGGGGTATCTGGGTGAGGATAAAGAGTATCTGATCCGCTTCTCGAAGCAAAAACTGAAAGAGGATCCCACTCTCAATTACTTCATCTATGGTCATCGCCATATCCTGCTAGATCTGTCTGTAGGAGAAGAATCAAACATCATCATGCTGGGCGACTGGATAACCTATTTTTCCTATGCTGTGTTCGATGGTGAGCGTGTGAAGCTGGAGAAAGTATACTCATAGATCATTTAGCGTCTGACTGTTTCAGTCCCCTGAAAAAATCCCATATTACGATCCCTGCTGTCACCGACACGTTGAGGGAGTGTTTCGTGCCATATTGCGGAATCTCGAGGCATCCGTCCGAGACATCCACCACCGTTTGTTGTACGCCATGCACCTCATGCCCCAGAATCACGGCATAGCGGCAGTCTCGCTTCAACGTGAGCTGCTCCGGTGAGAGGCTTTGCTCGGCCTGCTCAACAGCGTAGACAATGTAGCCATTGGCTTTCAGTTCATCCACGGCTGTAAGGGTTTCTTCGAAGTAGCGCCATTTCACTGAATCTTCTGCCCCGAGGGCTGACTTATGTATCTCTGCATTGGGCGGTGTGGCAGTGATACCACAAAGGATTATCTCCTCCACGCGAAAGGCGTCACTGGTGCGGAATACCGAGCCGATATTGTGCTGGCTCCGTACGTTGTCAAGAACCACTACCAGCGGAATCTTCTTTGCTTCCCGGAATTCCTCCACGCTGAGACGGCAGAGTTCCTCCAGTTTAAGTTTTCTTCTTTTCATTTGTTTATTTTGAGCTAAAAGCGATAAATTGTAAGCCCGTTCATCTATGAATCTACTCACTAACCAACTTTTAACTTATCAACGTACAAAAATACTAATGTAAAATCGCCCGTACTGCAAACCAGAGATGGTACAGAAAGGTGGATGGTTCACCGTAATATTTTACCATGATACGGTATCGCTCCTTCAGTGATGCCTTACGATTGGTGGTGGTCATTCCCTCGTTCAGGTAGTTGATCAGGGTGAGGCGAGTGTTCAGGATCGTTTTTGCCTTTTTCATCATACGGATGCACCAGTCAAAATCTGACGAGAAACGGTACGAGAGATCATAGGGTTCAAATAGCTCCCTCTTCACGATAAATGCCTGATGACACACCACCATACCCATCCTGAAGCTTTTCCATGAGATCCTTACGGGAGCTCTCAAGCGGCGCATACGAAGAAAAGCATTATCTTCATCAACGATAGC
>JAAYGM010000073.1 GCA_012727735.1 Bacteroidales bacterium
CCTGATGGTGACCCAGTTTATCAACCCATGCTGATCCGGTGTAATCGGTTCCCACGAACATCGGCTTCGTACCCCCCTCAGCATTGCTCATGATCACCACGCAGCCGTCGGGATGATGCTCGTCGCCGCGACGGATCCACCCCACCACATGCGCATGATCGAAGTAATCCTCCTGCTCACCATAGGCAAAATCGCGACGTACATCGAGTAGCTGGTCAATCATCCACTGCATACCCGGTTGCGGGTTATCTCCCCCCACACCGTAGTAATCACCCATGAAGATACAGGGGTAGCCATCTTTTCGGAGGAGAATCAACGCGTGAGCCTGTGGCTTGAACCATGCCTCTACGAATGATTCCAGATGGCTCCCCGGTTGTGAATCGTGATTATCGACAAAAGGAACCGTCGTGAGTGGAAAGCGTGAGATCACGCTGCTCTCCAGTATCTTGCGCATGTCAAAGGCGGGACCATCCTGAGAGCATTGCTTGAAGTTGAAGTGCATCGCCACATCAAATAAATCGATCTTATACTCCACGTTGTGCAGATACCGGTCTATCGCCATCTCATCGTAATACCAGTATTCTCCCACAACGTAAAAATCCTCACCGAATTCAGCTCTTATATGATCCACAAGATCCTTTACAAACCAGTCATTGATATGCTTGATCGCATCCAGCCGGATACCATCCACGCCGGTCTCTCTGATAAACCAGCTGATCCATCTCTTTGTCTCGGCCTGCACGTCGGGATGCTTGTAATCGACATCGGTGAACATCAGATAATCGAAGTTGGCAAACTCAGAGCTTACAGACTCGTCGTGCACATCAATCCCTTTGTTTTCACCCAGGATAATGTAGATCGCATCCTTGTTGTCGCGGTGATTGTAGTCAGTAGCAGAGAAGTGCTCCCAGCTCCATTCGAAGTCGGAATATTGCTTGTTGCGCCCCGGAAAGGTGAAGCGGGTGTACCCCTCTATCTCATAGGGCTCAGTGATACCCCTGTTGCGGTCGTGCGGATCCACCTCCACCACCCTGAATGTCTGCAGCTCGTCCCCTCCTGCCTTGTGATTGAGCACCACATCGGCATAGACGGCGATGCCGTTTTCGTGCAATGCCTGAATACAATCATGGAGTTCCTTTTTGGTTCCGTACTTGGTGCGTACTGTTCCCTTCTGATCAAACTCTCCCAGATCATAGAGGTCATATGCACCATAACCCACATCATTAGATCCTGTCCCCTTGTAACAGGGAGGGATCCAGACACCGCTTATTCCTATTTCACGCAGATGCGGGGCATCCTCCTTAAGCCGGTTCCACAGATTCCCGTCGTCGGGCAGGAACCACTCGAAATACTGCATCATGACTCCGTTTATTCGCATTGATTCATTCTTTAAGTGGTGGGTACTAGTAATTAAACATCCGGGGAAAAAAGAATGTTTACATGTTCAAAAAATATTTGTATACCACACGGGCAACCTTTATATTTCACGCTAAAAAAACCCTAAAGTGATGCAATATCAAACCTTTATTATTACTTTTGCAGTTGCAGCAGGTCGGTTTGTCGCTGCGACAGTTGATGTCGCGGAGGAAAGTCCGGGCAACAGAGAGCGCCATACTTCCTAACGGGAAGCTGTTCGTGAGGGCAGATCAGTGTAACAGAAAATAACCGCCCCGGCCCCGTGCCGTGGTAAGGGTGAAAAGGTGAGGTAAGAGCTCACCGGGTGCTGCAGTAATGCAGTGTGCCGTACGCATTATGGGTTGCAAGGCCATGTATATCGGATATGTAGGGTTGCTCGCCCGACGCCGAGGGGTAGGCCGCTAAAGGATGGTGGTGACACTCATCCGTAGATAAATGACAGACACCCCGGGTAACCGGGGTACAGAACCCGGCTTACAGACCGGCTGCTTTTTTTATTTTTAAATCAGTATGATGGCAAGAAGACGCAAGAAGCGCGATTACGATGAGGAGGAGAAACCCGGCAGGCTTGAACGGATGAAGATCAAGGTGAAGGAGTTGCTGCATTTCCTGTCGTATGGTATCTGGCGCCAGAACCCCGAGACGCTATCCAACAAGAAGAATATTCTCTATAATGCCATCAAGACGGTGATGCTCACCGTCAGGAACATTCAGGAACTGAATATTGCTGCCAGCTCACGCTCACTCACCAACAGGACCCTGCTCTCCATCGTGCCGCTTCTGGCTGTCATCTTCGCCATCGCCCGCGGTTTCGGGATCGAGAACATCATGGAGAGCAGTATTCTCAATTTCATGCTGGGTAATGCATCCAAGACGGAGATGGTTGCTGCTGCACCCAATTACACCACCGATAGTATGCTGGTGGTGTCAGATCAGTTCAGTGACACCATTTTCACCGGTAACGGAGAGGCGATAACAGGTGATATTGCGTCAATGGCAGAGGAAGATGCCAGTGCTGACGGCAGAACAAGGGAGTTCCTGAATATGCTGTTCCGCCTCATCGACAAGTCACTCGAAGAGGCAAAAGGCGGGGGCGTTTTCGCTGGTGTTGGTATCATCCTGTTTCTCTACACCATCATGATCCTTTTCGGGGATATAGAAAGTAACTTCAACAAGATATGGCGTGTGGCAAAGGGACGGAGTATTACCCGAAAGATCACTGACTACTCCGCACTGGTATTGCTGATGCCCATCTTCTTCGTACTCTTCAACGCACTGAATATCATCAGCTATCCGCAAAACGATACGCTGAAGATCATCTATATCCTTTATCCCTTTATCCCCCGGCTGTTGAATATTATCCCACTGGTGGTGATTATCCTGATCCTCACTTCGTTGTATAAGTTCCTGCCCAACACCAAGGTGAAGTTCATGAATGCGTTAATTGCCGGAACAGTGGCGGGTATCGCTTTTCAGTTCTTTCAGATGCTCTACCTGGGCGGACAGCTCTGGATCACGCGTTACAACGCCATCTACGGTACTTTTGCCGCCATCCCGCTGATGCTGCTGTGGATACAGATGTCCTGGTTCATCGTACTGATAGGGGCGGAGATATCCTACGCTGCGCAGAACGTGCGCAAGTTCTCTTTCGAGAAGGAGACGCGCAATATCAGTCGTCGCTACAAGGATTTCTTCACGCTGATGATCGCCTCGAATATCGTGCAGCGTTTTGCCGATGAGAAGTCGCCCCTCACAGCCGATCAGCTCTCGGTGAGATGCAAGGTGCCGTCACAGTTGACCAATGATATCCTGAATGAGCTGCTCGATCTGAAGATTATCTCAGTCACACCGTCGCCTCAAGACGAACGTGTGATGGCTTACCAGCCTGCGCTGGACATCAACCTGATCACCGTCAACGGGCTGATGAGCAAGCTGGATGAGCATGGTTCGGAAGATTTCATGATTGACATGGAGGGTGATTTCAGTGAGCACTGGGCTGCACTGGTGAACTCACGCATGAGCATGTATGAGAGTGATGGTGATCTCCTGGTGAAAGATCTCTGATCTGTCACAGTGATTCTCCCTTTCATAGTACCAGCAGGAGCCGATGCTTTTGCATCCCACTATTTCTGTATCAGAAAATGATACCCGTTTGGCGAATAATCCTTCACCTCTCTGCGCAGGACCCTAGCTTTGCCTTCACAAAACCTCTCCAGTAGCAGCCAGAAGCGTTCACTGTGGTTCATCTCAATGGTGTGTGCCAGCTCATGCAGCACCACGTAGTCAATCAATCTCTCCGGCAGCAACATCAGGAAGAGTGAGTAGTTGATGTTCTTTTTGCCGGAGCAGCTTCCCCAGCGTGATCTGCTGCTGTTGATCCTTATCTGATTGTAGCTGAGTCCCTCTTTCTCCGCGAAGAAAGCCGTCTTCGCCGGCAAAACCCGTTTTGCCTCCATCCTCATGACATTGATGATGGCCTCTTTGATCCCTTTCTGATTTTCCGGCAGTGAGATATCGGTATGTGGGGGTACGAAAATATGCAGTCTGCCGTTCTTCAGTGAGAGGCTTCTCTTCTCAACAAGGGGATCTCTCACAATGTGGGCATCGAAAGTAAGTGTGGAGATCACATCCTCCCCGGTGATGCAGGCAGGCGATGGCTGTTTCAGCTTCATGATTCCGGGTTTTAGTTCCCGTAGTACAAGAGGGATGTTTTTCATGTTGAACCGGTCGGGGACAGTCAGCCGGATGTATCCGTCCACCCGTCTGGCGATCACGCGTTTCGCTCTTTTGTGACGGGTCACCACAATCCTGCCCAGTTCTTTATCGATCAGCTCATACATCATACAAAATTACAATTTTTTAAAATAGCAACGTTGTAATTTTGAACGGGAAAAGTAATAAAAATATTTATCTTTGCAGATCGTTAGGGGGAGAAGGAAAAGAGAGATCTTTCTTTTTCAGCGAGAGTACTGGGGGGAAACCGGTTTTTCTTAAGCTGAACATGGAGAAAGAAAAACGCAGGCGAATCTTTTCATTGACCATTGCTATCAGAGGCAAGGTATATCAGAACTCAGCCTGGTTGATGAAAAGGACGAACCTGAATGAATGTAGGAACCACATGAAGATAATCCGTTCTCTGGATAGTGTTGGAGCGTATGCGCTGCTGATGAGGAGAGTCTTGTCGGTGCCGGATAAGTTCAGTGAGTTCATCAAGGAGTTCATGAAGGGAATCTATGCCCTGGGTGTCAACTCCATCTGGATTGTGATCATCATCTCCTTCTTCATTGGTGCGGTCATCGTGCTGCAGATCGCGCTGAACATCGACTCGCCGATGCTGCCCCGCTTCACCGTGGGTGTAGTTTCACGTGAGATCATCCTGCTTGAATTCTCCTCCACCATCATGTGCCTCATTCTCTCCGGGAAGGTGGGCTCTAATGTCGCCTCCGAGATCGGGTCGATGCGTATCACCGAGCAGGTGGATGCACTCGAGATCATGGGGGTGAACTCTGCCAACTACCTGATACTACCCAAGATCGCCTCTTTCGTCGCCTTTATGCCGGTGCTGGTCATCTTCAGCATGTTCATGGGGCTTTTTGGAGGATACATCATCTGCATGGTGCTGGGTACTCCCTCGGTAGAGACCTATGTCTATGGTATTCAGGCGTTCTTTACGGAGTCATTCGTCTGGTACTCGATCCTGAAATCGATGCTATTCGGTTTTATCATTGCCTCGGTAGCTGCCTATTTCGGTTACACCGCAAAAGGGGGTGCGCTGGAGGTGGGTCGGGCCAGCACCAACTCGGTCGTGATCAACAGTATATTAATCCTGGTGACCGACCTGGTCTTCACGCAGCTGGCCATGGGGTAAAGCAGTTCCGCTATGATAGAAGTAAAAAATCTGAGCAAGGAGTTTGAGGGTGAGATTGTCCTCAACAACATCGATGCCACCTTTCAAAAAGGGGTGGTCAACATCATCATTGGTAAGAGCGGGTCAGGGAAATCGGTGATGCTGAAATGTCTTGTGGGTTTGATTCCTCCCACCTCAGGTGAGATCTTCTATGACGGAAGAAACCTGATTGGAATGAGAGCAGGTGAGGTGCGCCGCCTCCGCCGTGATATTGGCATGCTCTTTCAGGGAGCAGCCCTCTTCGATTCCAGGACGGTGCTGGAGAATGTGATGTTCCCGCTTGAGATGTTTTCCCGCAAGAACAAGCGTGAACGCAGGAAGCGTGCCGAGTTCTGCCTCGAGAGGGTGAACCTGTCGCATGCTGCCGACTTGCTGCCATCGGAGATAAGCGGTGGGATGAAGAAGCGTGTCGCCATCGCCAGGGCCATAGTGCTGAATCCCAAATATCTCTTTTGTGATGAACCCAATTCGGGCCTTGACCCGAAGACGGCGCAGATGATCGATGAACTCATCTATGATATCACCACCGACTTCTCCATCACCACCATCGTGGTCTCTCACGACATGAACTCGGTGATCAATATTGGTGACAACGTCATCTTTATCAATGAGGGGATCAAGGAGTGGGAAGGAGCCAAGACCGAGGTAATGAATGCAGAGAATGAAAAGCTGCACGACTTTGTCTTTGCATCCGATCTCTTCAAGAAGATCAAGGAGGCTGAAGGTATCATCGCCGAGGACGAAAAAGTGGTAGCGGCGAAGGCTGAAGAGGGCAAAAAGAGTGACAAGATCATAAATTAAGATATAAATCAAACAATTCCGCCGGAATGGTTGTTATTCAGAGGCGAGAATTGATCAAAAAAATTGAGAACGACTCACTTTTCAGGACGTTTACAAAAAATGTTTCTCAGGCGGCACATTGACAGAAGAGCCGCTTTATTATTAATATTCATTCATAATGACAAATATGTTAAAGATAACCAACCTGCATGCAATCGTAGAAGAGAAAGAGATCCTGAAAGGGGTTAACCTGGAAGTGAAACCGGGTGAGGTGCATGCAGTGATGGGACCTAACGGTTCCGGTAAGAGTACCCTGGCCTCCGTGCTGGCAGGGAATCCCAAATTCGAAGTGACCAGGGGGAGCATCCTCTATAAGAATAATGACCTCCTCGAGATGGAGCCTGAAGATCGTGCCCGCGAAGGGATCTTCCTCAGCTTTCAGTATCCCGTGGAGATCCCGGGTGTGAGCATGGTGAACTTCATGCGTGCAGCCGTCAACGAGCAACGCAAGTTCAGGAAGGAAGAGCCTATCTCGGCGGGTGATTTCCTGAAGCTGATGCGTGACAAGCGGGAGCTGCTGGGTATCGACAGTAACCTTGTGGGCCGCTCGGTGAACGAAGGGTTCTCGGGTGGTGAGAAGAAGAAGAACGAGATCTATCAGATGGCGATGCTGAATCCGCAGCTCTCCATTCTCGATGAGACCGATTCGGGTCTCGATATTGATGCACTGAGGGTGGTGGCTGCCGGTGTGAACAAGCTGCAGACGAAGGATAATGCGACCATCCTGATCACCCACTACCAGCGACTGCTGGAATATATCAAACCCGACCACGTGCATGTGCTCTATGCAGGGAAGATCATCAAATCTGGCGGTCCCGAACTGGCGCTGGAGCTCGAGAAAAGAGGCTATGACTGGCTGATAAACCCATAACACGCAATCCTTTAATAATAATGATAGAACAACAATATATAGATCTGTTTGAACAGTTCCGCAGTGAGCTCGATGCCAATTCTGTTGAGGGGATCAACAGGCACCGCGATGCCGCCTTCGGGACCTTCAGGCAGATTGGTTTCCCCACCTCTAAGCAGGAGGACTACAAACATTCCAATATCGCCCGTGCGTTCGATGCCGATCTGGGGTTGAACCTGAGGAATATCCCCATACCGGTAAACCCGTACGATGCATTCAAGTGTGACGTGCCAAACCTCTCCACATACACCTACTTCCTCATCAACGATCGTTATTACGATGAAAAAGGTCCTGAAGAAGCTTTGCCCGAGGGTGTCTTTGCAGGAAGTCTGCAGACATTCTCTGAGCAATATCCTGAACAGTTCGCTGCGCACTACGGTAAGATTGCCGACTATGCCGATAATGGTGTGGTTGCCTATAACACGATGTTCGCACAGGATGGATTCGTCATTTATGTACCCAAAAATGTGACGGTTGAGAAGCCGTTGCAGCTGATCAATATCCTGCGGGGTGGGGTGGACCTGAGTGTGAACCGCCGTCTGCTGATCATCGCCGAGGAAAATGCCCATGTGAAGCTGCTGGTCTGCGATCATGCCGTGGATGATGTGCACTTCGTGGTGACACAGGTGACCGAGCTCTTTGCCGGTGTGTCTGCTCAGGTCGATCTCTACGAGCTGGAGGAGAACTCAGTGAAGGTGACCCGGCTGAATAACCTCTTCTGCGTGCAGAAAGAAAAATCAGAGGTTGTAACCAGCGGCATCACGCTGCATAACGGTTACACCCGCAACAACTATAACTTCCGACTTGAGGGTGAGCATGCCGAGGCACATGTGGGGGGGCTGGCTATCTGCGACAAGACGCAGCATATCGATAACTTCGCTTTCCTCGATCATGCCGTGCCCAACTGTAACAGCAATGAGCTGTTCAAGACCGTGCTGCAGGATAAGGCTACCGGCGTCTTCTGCGGGAAGATTCTCGTGGAGAAGGATGCACAAAAGACGCTGGCCTACCAGACCAACCGCAACCTCTGCGCTTCTCCCGATGCGCAGATGTTCGCCAAGCCACAGCTCGAGATCTACGCTGATGATGTGAAATGTTCACACGGACTCACCACTGGTCATCTCGACGATGAAGCGCTGTTCTACATGCGTGCACGTGGTATCGACAAGGAGGAGGCGAAGCTGTTGCTGATGGTTGCCTTCACCCGCGACGTGGTGGATATGGTACGCATCGATTCACTTCAGGAGCGCCTGTCCATGCTTATCGACAAACGTTTCCGCGGCGATCTGATGCGATGCGGGAACTGTAATGTGTGTAAATAAACCAATGTGGCAATGTGCTGTTGTGGTGATTGAGAGATAAAAAGACAAAGGAGGATTATTTTGAAGCAATCAGATATAGAGCGGATACGTGCCGAATTCCCCATACTTTCACGGGAAGTATACGGGAACCCTTTGGTCTATCTGGATAATGCCGCGACAACACAGAAGCCGCGCTGTGTGATGGATAAAATCACGGAGATGTACTCCACCGTGAACGCCAATGTGCATCGTGGAGTACACTTCCTGAGTCAGGAAGCCACCGGGGAGCACGAAGCATCACGCAAGACCGTGCAGCAGTTTATCAATGCAGCCTCACCCAACGAGATTGTCTTCACCCGCGGTGCTACCGAGTCAGTCAATATGGTGGCATCCTCCTTCTGCAGCCATTTCTGCTCCGAAGGCGATGAGATTCTTCTCACCGCCATGGAGCATCATTCCAACATCGTTCCCTGGCAGCTGCAGGGTGAAAAGCAGGGACTGAAGCTCAGGGTGGCTCCCATCAATGAGAAAGGTGAACTGCTGCTTGAAGAGCTGGAGAAGATGATCTCCCCGCGCACCAGGCTAATCGCCGTCGCCCATATCTCCAATGTGCTGGGGACCATCAATCCCATTGAGGAAATCATTGAGATTGCCCACCGCCATGATGTTCCCGTATTGATCGATGCCGCCCAGAGTGTACAGCACACAAAAGTAGATGTGCAGGCGCTCGACTGTGATTTTCTGGTATTCTCTTCACACAAGATCTACGGACCTACGGGTGTGGGTGTCCTCTACGGCAAGGAGAGATGGCTCAACGAGCTGCCGCCATACCAGGGCGGGGGAGAGATGATTGAGACGGTGACATTCGAAAAAACAACCTTCAACAAGCTGCCCTATAAATTTGAGGCCGGCACACCCGACTATATCGGCACCGCTGCGCTTGCAACAGCACTCGATTATGTCTCCGCACTGGGCATCGACGAAATTGCACACTATGAACATAAACTGCTTACGTATGCCACGGAAAAACTGTTACAGGTTCCCGGACTGCGCATCATCGGAACTGCCGGAAATAACAGCAGTGTGATCTCCTTTCTTGTCGATGGGATTCATCCCTACGATATGGGTATGTTGCTCGACCGCATGGGTATCGCCGTACGCACCGGCCATCACTGTGCCGAGCCGCTGCTGCGGGTGCTGGGTGTGGAGGGCACCGTCCGTGCCTCCTTCGCCTTCTATAGCACGAAGGAGGAGGTCGATCTGCTTGTAAAGGGTATATTGCGTATTGTGAAGATGTTTTAGCCCATCTTCAGTTTATTCTTTCAGTTATCAATACCTGAAAAGATAATCCTTCCGGACAGGAATATTCTTTTTTGCCGTCTAAAGATTGTTATAC
>JAAYGM010000011.1 GCA_012727735.1 Bacteroidales bacterium
CCAAAGTAGCAATCTACTCCCTGCCCGACTCCGTGCTGATTGCCGGAACCACGGCCAATGAACAGGGTGAATTTACATTTCCCAATTACAACAGTGTGAATAAACTGATGAAGGTATCCTACAACGGGTACAAACCAAAGATGTTCCGCACACTTCCGGAACAGCATGTCAGACTAAGGGATGTGCTTACCATGCCCGATGAGCTGGCGGTGAAGGAAACCGTCTCATCAGTTCCTGAAAGGAAGATCTGATCACCGAAGGCAAGTGCAGGAGTTGCAATGCTAACAGAGTGGCCGTCTCATATAAACCATGAGATGGCTTTTTTTTGTGTGGACCGTACAATGAGCATAAAAAAGAGAGACTGCTCCATTCTTGAGGCAGTCTCCCGAAAGATTCTTACGAAAGCGGAGGTACCGCTCTATTTGGATGATTACCAGATCATCACAATCCTGAAATTACGGGTTACTTTCGCTTCCGGGTCTTCAAAACCATCGGAGGGTTCAATAAAAAATGTGACCTTGTTTGTTAAGAAGCTGTATTCATAGCCTGTGGTTTCGGTAAACATTATTTCACCATCGTCATCATCAGTGATAAGATAACTCTTCAGATAGGGAAGCTGCACCTGCACCTCGTTCACATTTTGTTCGCCTAAAAAAACATAGCCGATCACTGCTCCTTCCTCGTAAATGAATTCGTCGATGAATTCAAGCTGTTTTTCCGCTTCCCACCTCCTGAAATCAGGGTTCCATTCCCATTCTGTGCTGTTTACCGTGAAGTTCTCAATATTCCATTCTGTGATTATCATGTTATTCGCCACAGCCTCTTCAATCAATCTCTTCACCTCCATTTCATTCAGATAATCACCGGTCTGCTGGTTATTATCTCTCAACGCCTCTTCGATCATCCGTCTCACCTCAGACTCATCAAGGTAATCATCGTTCGTGGAGCAGGCAAATGCTCCGATCAGTAATGCAGTAAAGATTAAGGAGGCGAATAACGGTTTAATGATTCTTCTTTTCATCTTCATTTCTGTTAAGTTGTTTATGTGTGTTCTGTTGTTAAAGATTGTGTATTTTCATGTACAACCTGAAAAAAAATGCGCCTTGTTTAATTGATAACAAAGAACAGCGAGAAATGTTTCACCAGTATGAATGAAAAAAGTCCGCCACAGACGGACTTTTACATATTGTAAAGTAAACGGGTGTTCAGGAAATTATTTTCTTCCTCCCAGAAAGCCACCCAACAGATCATTCAGGGGATTGCCGTCGCCATCTTTGTCAAGAAGGCCACCCAGCATATCCATCACACCACCACCTGATCGGCCTTGTTGCTGCTGACCGCCGCCCAGCAGTCCGCCCAGCAGATCACCGAGACCACCGGCACCGGTATTGGTCTGTTTTTTTTCCTTTCCCAGATAAGCCATCACGATCGGCGCAAGAATAGCGAGCAGCGGCCCTATCTTGTTCATGCTGATCCCTGATTTCTGCGCGATACCCTGCTCAACGGCGGCACGCTTGTTGCCGAAAACATGTCCCAGGATACCATTCCCGTCTGATTCCAGTTCCTGAGGATGCCCCTGCAACATACCCGGGATGTTATCCAGTAACGAGCCATCATGTTTTGATTCGAGTGCGCTGTTAAGGCTGGCAGCACCATCCTGTGACTGTGCGTTTTTGGTCATTCCTGCCAGGATGGCCGGTATAGCCATGCTGACAGCACCTGATGCCTGATTTTCATTGACGCCGAGCTGACCGGCAACACTTCGTACAATGGACTGTCCGATTGCGCTGTTTAATAATTCTGATATATCCATAAGTCGGTGAGATTAAATAAATTTCTCAAATATATTCATTTAAACAAATGGCAGGCAGAATGGTTTTAATAATAAGGAATATGAGTAATAAAACCCCGTGCAGCAATTCACCCGATTCAAAATTAGTTGTCAACGATAACTTGTTCCCTGCAAAAAAAACGTTATTTTTGTCTGACAACATCAAGGAAGAAAAAGAGAAATGAAACAATACCACGATTTATTGCAACGTGTGCTCGATGAGGGCGTGAGAAAAGAGGATCGCACCGGCACGGGAACGATCAGCATTTTCGGTCACCAGAGCCGGTTCAGAATGAGTGACGGGTTCCCTGTGCTCACCACAAAGAAGCTCCACCTGAAATCAATCATCCACGAGCTGCTCTGGTTTCTGAACGGAGACACCAATATCAGATACCTGAATGAGCAGGGCGTTCGTATCTGGAATGAATGGGCAGACGAAGAGGGTGACCTGGGACATATCTACGGCTATCAGTGGCGCTCATGGCCAGATTACAACGGGGGCCACATCGATCAGATCACAGAGGTGGTGAACACCCTCAGGAATAACCCCGATTCACGCCGCATCATCGTCAGCTCATGGAACGTGGCCGATATACCCAATATGAAGCTCCCGCCCTGCCATGCCTTCTTTCAGTTCTATGTTGCAGAGGGCAGGCTGAGCCTGCAGCTCTATCAACGCAGTGCAGACATCTTCCTGGGGGTGCCGTTTAATATTGCCTCCTACGCGTTATTGCTGAAAATGATGGCCCAGGTGACAGGACTGCAGGAAGGAGATTTCATCCATACCTTCGGAGATGCACATATCTACCTCAACCACATGGACCAGGTGAGGCTGCAGCTGTCACGCGAGCCGCGACCACTGCCGCAGATGAAGATCAACCCCGATGTGAAGGATATCTTCGGCTTCCGGTTCGAAGATTTTGCGCTGACAGGATATGACCCCCACCCACACATTAAAGGAGCTGTTGCTGTATGACGAATAATTGTAACCCTTCCATCACCATCATCGTCGCCCTCGACGAGCAGAATGCGATCGGGCGCAACGGTGATCTGCTCTGCCATCTTCCCGCTGATCTGAAACATTTCAGGCAGGTTACCTCGGGACATACCATTATCATGGGGCGCAGAACATTTGAATCATTGCCAAAGGGAGCCTTGCCAAACCGCACCAATATTGTGATCACATCCGACAACGCCATCAACTACCCCGGTTGTATCGTCGTCCGCTCTGTGGAAGAAGCCTTCACTCATTGCAATGATGATGAAAAAGCCTTCATCATCGGAGGTGGACAGTTATATCGCTCCACGTTTCACCTGGCAGATCATCTCTACCTCACACGAATTCATCACACCTTTGACGATGCCGACACCTTTTTTCCTGAGATTGATTTCAGTGAATGGAGATTAACTGAGAAAGAAAAACATAAAGCAGACGAAAGACATCAATATGATTATTCATTTCAGACCTACATAAGAAAATCCATATGATAAAAAGCAGGATATGAAACGAAATTCATTTCTTTTTATTCCATTTTTATTTTTCATTCAATTTTCCTTCGCACAAGAGATTGACAAGAGCAATCTCAATGAACTTTTAAGCGCCTCCCTTTCTGCTATTTACCACGATACCATGCTGCGACCGGGGAGGGTGACGGTAGATAGTATCGCGCTGAATGACCGGCACCAAAGTATTGAATTACACACCAACCTCACACTCTCCTATCTTCCCATGCGGGAGAAACTCGTTCATCTTATCTACGACAGCATCCGTTATTATCTACCTCCGCAACAGAAGAGATACCATATCAGCGTCTTCTCCGACCAACAGGAGATCAGCCACCTTATACCCAACCGCTTCCGCAGTAAGCACAAAGATAAAAACCGCCTTATCAGGCACAAGGTGCAAACACCACTCGTGACCAATATCTCCGCTCCTGCAGGCTCCTTCGGCAAGGGGCTGCAAAACAATCATATCGCCCTGTGGCAGAGTCATGGCTGGTATTACGAGCAGAAGCTGGGTCGGTGGGAATGGCAGCGGGCACGCATCTTCCAAACGGTGGAGGATCTCTACACGCAGAGCTATGTGCTGCCCTTCCTGGTGCCGATGCTGGAGAACGCCGGTGCCAACGTGCTGCTACCCCGTGAAAGAGATTACAACACCCTTGAGCTGATCATAGACAATGAGGGCAGCAGCGGCGGCTCGGCCTACTCCGAGACGAACGGCAGGGAGAGATGGCAGGAGAGTGATTCCGCAGGGTTCGCCCATCCCAACAAGGTTTACACGGATGGAGAAAACCCATTCCGGATGGGTAGCGCACGACAAATAAAGAGCGTTTCACGGGGTACAGTATCTGTAGCCACCTGGAGAGCCGATATACCTGAGAAAGGCAATTACGGCGTTTATGTCTCTTATCTGACGGTGAAGCAGAGCAGCGATGATGCGCACTACACGGTGTATCATGCGGGCGGCAAAACCGACTTGCTGGTAAACCAGCAGATGGGGGGCGGCACATGGATCTTCCTCGGTTATTTTGATTTTGAGGAAGGCCGATCCCATCTGATTACCCTCACCAACAAAAGCAGACGCTCCGGTAAAATTGTGACGGCCGATGCGGTGAAGATTGGCGGCGGCATGGGAAATATTGCCCGTATGCCCCACCCCGCCGGGTTTGAAAGTGAGAACACCAAGCGTTCGGACAGCCTTATCCGGAGAGAGACACTCATTTCAGAGATCAGCTATACACCTGAAATCAGCGGTTACCCCCGTTACACCGAGGGTGCCCGTTACTGGATGCAGTGGGCAGGGGTGCCGGACAGTATCTACAACCGCACCGAGGGGAAGAACGACTATACCGACGATTACGCCAGCCGCGGTGTCTGGGTCAACTGGCTGGCGGGTGGCTCACCGGTACTACCGAAGGCAGAAGGACTCAACATCCCTCTCGATCTGGCCTTTGCTTTCCATACCGATGCGGGCACCTTCCGGGGCGACACCATCGTCGGCACACTGGGTATCTACATGACACACCACAACAACGAACAGTTCGAAAACGGACGTTCACGTTGGGCATCACGTGATCTGACGGAACTGATCATGGAAGAGATCGTGAGCGACATCCGTCGTTCGTTCGAACCGGACTGGACGCGACGCCATCTCTGGAACCGCTCCTATGCCGAGGCACGCATACCCAACGTGCCCACCATGTTGCTGGAGCTGCTCTCGCACCAGAACTTCGCCGATATGCGCTATGGGCTCGACCCCTCATTCCGTTTCACGGTGAGCCGTTCCATCTACAAGGGGATGCTCAGGTTCCTTGCCACACAATACAACCGTCCCTATGTGGTGCAGCCCCTGCCGGTGAAGGATTTCTCCCTGCTCTTCAGTGATGAGACAGAGGTGGAGCTGAGATGGCAGCCCACAACCGACGCATCAGAACCAACAGCCATAC
>JAAYGM010000012.1 GCA_012727735.1 Bacteroidales bacterium
AACATCGAGAAAGAACTTCAGATACGTATCATGGATCGTACCAGCCTCATTCTCGATATCTTCGCCATGCGTGCACAGAGCGCCAATGCGAAGGTGCAGGTGGAGCTGGCGCAATACCAGTACCTCTTGCCCAGGCTGACCCGGATGTGGACACACCTTGAACGGCAGCGGGGTGGTGGCGGCACGATCATGCGCGGACCAGGGGAGACACAGCTGGAGACAGACAGACGTATCATCCTTGATAAGATATCGCGTCTCAAGCAGGAGTTGAAAGATATTGACAAGCAGAAGACCGTTCAGCGCAAAAATCGGGGGAAACTTGTACGTGTGGCGCTGGTGGGTTACACCAATGTGGGGAAGTCAACCCTGATGACCCTTTTAAGCAAAAGCGAGGTGTTCGCCGAGAACAAACTCTTTGCCACGCTCGACACAACGGTGCGCAAGGTGACGATTCAAAACCTCCCGTTCCTGCTCACAGACACTGTCGGATTTATCCGTAAGCTACCCACCCACCTGATCGAATCATTCAAGTCGACACTCGATGAGGTACGCGAGGCAGATATCCTCCTTCACGTGGTGGATATCTCCCATCCGGCGTTCGAAGAACAGATCAAAGTGGTGGAGAAAACACTGTTTGAGATTGATGACAGTGAGAAACCAGCCATACTCGTTTTCAATAAAATTGACGCATTCACCCATGTGGTAAAGGATGAGGACGACCTCACACCAAAAAAGCGGGATAACTACACGCTTGAAGAACTGAAACAGTCATGGATCAACAAGATCAATGAAAACTGCATCTTTATTTCTGCAAAAGAGAAAGAAAATATTGAAGAGCTGAAACAGCTTATCTACGACAAAGTGAAAGAGATACACATCTCACGCTTCCCCTATAACGATTTCCTGTATCAGACCTACGAAGAAGAGGAAGAGTAGATGGAGGACCTGCACAAAGCATCGTTCAGCGCGATCACACCCTCCTCATAGTGGTCACGCTGAATCACGAACTGCATGTTAACCTGCATCAGCGACTGTGCAAAACTTTCCACATTAATGCCCTTTTCATATAGCGCCTTTGTGGCATGATAGAGGAAACCCGGGAGAGCAATATTGGAACCCATGGCGCATATAATGGCCATTGGCAGGGCATTCACCTGATAAAACACCTCTTTCAGAATTTTAATCAGTTCATGCCCTTTCTCATTATCCCATACAACCATCGTAATGGAGTTGGCATTGGTCGATTTCAGGATGTAACTAACACCCAGCTTGACGAGATAGTGCATGATGCGACCGTCGAAGCCAACCTCACCCACCATCATCGGGTCGTGTACCTCAATGGCTATCACCTTCCGCGATCCGGAGACGATCTCTACCCTTGGTTCAGGTGAAACATAATCGTGTGAAATAAGAGTCCCCGGATGCTCAGGTTCAAACGTATTTTTTATGCGAATATCAATGCCTGCCAGCTCCAGCGGCTTGGCTGCTTTGGGATGAATTGCCTCCATCCCGATATCGGCCAGCTGATCAGCTATAATGTAGTTGGTGTGCCCCACGGGGATGCTGTTCTCAACACCCACAATCTTCGGGTCAGCGCTCGAGAGATGGTACTCCTTATGTATCACAGCCTCATCGGCTTTCACCTCTACAGCGATCTTGCTGAAGGTCACCTCACTGTACCCGCGGTCAAATGCCCGCATAATTCCCTCCGTCCCTTTCGTATATCCCGTAACAATGCAAAGCACCTTGCTGAAGTCTATCCCTTTAAATTCCTTGTGGATTCGCTCATCAATGGTCAGCGGTTCGTTGTCGTTGAACCCGCAGAGGTCTATGAAACGGGCGTTGATACCGTTGTTATTCAATATATTGACAGAATTCCAGCCCGAGTGTGCCTCACCAATGGATGCAAGTATCTCACGTGCAGCAAGATGAATATCTGTGCGATTCACGTATCCCGAAGCAAGTACTTTTCCCAGGCTGTAGAGTACTGTTTTAGCCTGATCCACGCGAAAACGGATGAAATCACGTGCCTCTTTCAGCTCCAGACCATAATCGGCAAAGCCGTCGTTAATCAGCAGCAGACGCTGACAAAACGAATCCAGCGCGCTACTGTAATCTTCGCCATTCAGGAATTTATTGTAGATACCGGGGTCTCCGGTTTTTTTATGTTCAAGCAACCAATTGGTTACATTATTGTAGGCAGAGACCACGAATATGCGGTTGTACAATTCATCTCCTTTACGGTTTCCCCTGATGATATTTTGCAGTACATCCTGAAACTGGGACATGGAAGTACCTCCTATTTTTTCTACTGTAAGCATATAACAAATTTCGTTATTTAAATCCTTGTCAATTCCGATGCAAAGATATATGAATATTTTTCTTCCCCTCTTTTAAGGAGCTTTTTTTCTCCTGTTAAAACCGCTTTAATTCCCGATAGACTTTGAAAATAGGCAACCCCATCACGTTAAAATATGAACCCTCTATTCTTTCCACCGCCACATAACCGATCCACTCCTGCACACCATATGCACCAGCCTTATCCAGCGGACTATATTCAGATATGTAATAATCGATTTCTTCTGCGGTGAGGGTTCCGAAGGTAACATATGCCATATCGGTAAAGCTTATCTGCTTCAGGGGTGAAGTTAAACAGACACCGGTAATCACACGGTGGGTCTGACCCGAGAGGGTAAGAAGCATCTCTCTCGCTTCATCTATATCTGCGGGCTTACCAAGAATCATCCCGTCGAGCAACACAATGGTGTCGGCAGTAATCAGCAACTCATCCTCCTTCAGTTCAGAGAGATATGCCGTTGCTTTTTTACACGCAATGTAGGCTGCCACCTCTTCATGTGGGAGTGCTTCAGGATATGACTCATCGATATCGGGGAGTATACGGATTTCATAAGAGAGATCGATACCCGTGAGCAACTCTTTCCGTCGCGGTGAGTTGGAAGCAAGGATAATCCGGTAATGAGATAAGAAAGTGGATTGTAATGAAGATTGGTTCATTGATACAAAATTAATTTGGCCGAAAGATACGAAAAAAGCTGTATCCCGGCGCGGTTAAAGGAGGAATTTATTGGAGATGAAGTATGATGAGGAGCCAGCCGGATCATTTTGCAGGGAATCAATAAATCGCTATATTTGCAGGAAATAGAAATCTATGACCCTCGATCTCTGTCCCTCACCCGCACTCTATCCTTTTTACAAAAAAGAAAACGACACCGTTATCGTGGTGGATATATTCCGTGCTTCCACAACCATGTGTGCCATGCTTCAGAAAGGCGCAAAGGCAATTATCACAGTGGCGACAACAGAAGCAGCGCGGCAGTATAAATCAGACGGTTTTCTCGTAGGAGCTGAGCGCAACACTCGTAAATGTGATTTTGCCGATTTCGGGAACTCACCTTTCGATTACAGCCGTGAGCTGGTACAGGGGAAGGAGATCGTGTTCACCACAACCAACGGTACGATGGCCATTGAGATGGGTCGGAATAGCAGGAAGTTGTATATCGGTGCATTTTCAAATATTGACGCGCTGATAAACAGATGCATGGACGATAGTGAGCGGATAGTTATCCTGTGTGCCGGGTGGAATAACCGGATAAACATGGAGGATACGCTTTTCGGTGGTGCATTTGCAGAGAAAATTCCGGAAATGGGAGTTGTCACCCTCGGTTCCGATAGCATCAGGATAGCACTGGAGTTATGGCAGAAAGCTAAAAATGATCCACTGGCATATCTGAAACAGAGCGATCATTACAAACGTTTGATTAATAATGGCGTTGAAAGCGACGCTGCTTTCTGTCTCCTCCATAACACCGTATCGGTTGTCCCTGAGTACAACAAGACTGATAAGAAAATAAGAGCCTCAAAGTAAGAGCTCCCTTCCTGCTTGCGGAAAAAATCTTCCCTACTCTTCCCAGTCAAGCTCATCAAAATCCATTGATCCGTGAATTAACTGATCTATATCACGCCGCTCTTTCTTTGTAGGACGCCCCTGTCCCCGTTGCCTGTCGACGAAGCCGCTTAATTTGTTCAACTCCAGCAGTTCATACTGATCGGGAGGTGTCACATTTTCCATGAACTGTGGCACCAATTTGGCCCCCATACGTTTATCCGACAGCGCCAGGACCTTGAATGAATAGGTAACCGGTGGTTTGCGAACCTGCACAATCTCCCCTGCACGGATATTCCTTGATGGTTTCACGGAGACATTGCTAATCATCACACGCCCTTTCTTGCAGGCATCCGAAGCAACGGTACGTGTTTTAAAGATACGTACCGCCCACAACCATTTATCTATTCGTACCTCTTCCATGAGAAAGAAAAAAGGTTACCTGTTATTATAAAGATTCATCGTCTCGTTCACTCCCGACAGACAAAAGCTGCGAATGATGTCGACTGCTGTTTCAAAACGCCCGGGGAGCTGCTGTTTCTCCTCATCGGAGAAATCATCCAGCACATACTGCACTTGTGATCCCCGCGGGAAATCGTTCCCTATCCCAAATCTGAGACGGGGGTAATTCTGTCCGATAAGATCCTGAATATGCTTCAGACCATTATGTCCGGCATCACTCCCTTTCGTTTTCAGACGCAATGTGCCAAAGGGCAGTGCCAGGTCATCAACGATCACAAGCAGATTGTTTGTCTCAACCTTCTCCTTCTGCAACCAGTAACGAATTGCATTACCGCTCAGATTCATAAACGTGGAGGGTTTGAGCAGTATAAGTGATTTGTTTTTTAGCCGCATTGTGGCAACAGCACCATAACGCTTATCCTCAAAAACAGTATTGGACGCTTTTGCAAAAGCGTCCAATACCATAAAACCTATATTGTGGCGGGTTTGCTCATAATCGGGTCCGATGTTTCCCAATCCCGCAATCAAATATTTCATTTGATTAAAATATTGATTAATTCATTACTCAGCTTTGGCAGCTGCACCTCTTGCAGCACGCGTCAATTGAACACGGCAGACCACTGCATTTCTGGCATTCAGGATCTCCAGGTCATCGAACTTCAGATCACCCACCTGAATAGATTTGCCCAGTTCAAGCTTTTCTACGTTCACGACCAACATTTCCGGCAATTTTGCAGGCAAAGCTTTCACTTTCAGCTTACGGGCGTCGAGCGATAGTTTACCACCGGCTCTCACACCTTCAGCCAATCCCTCCAGACGAACCGGAATCTCAATTACTACAGGTGTTTTTTCAAATACATGCAAGAAATCAATATGAAGAATTGTATCTTTTACCGGGTGATACTGCACGTCTTTCACGATTGCCTGAAATTTTGTTTCACCCAGATCTAGATTAACCAAAAAGACTTCCGGAGTATAAATCAGATTCCTGACATCACTGATCTTCACAACGAAATTCAGATTCTTCTCATCATGTCCGCCGTAAGCGACACAGGGAATCAGGCTTTCACTGCGGTAAGCCCTTGCCGCTTTTTTTCCGAAATCATCTCTGACCTCACCTTTTAATTCAAATGTTTTCATTTTTTAATCTTTTGTTTGTGTTACTCAAAATAAAGCTGCTTTCTTTATTTCCCATCACATTTCCCATCACGAGGGAGCTCTCAAAAAAGCGGCGCAAAGATAGTGATTTTCTTTTAATTGTACAAAAACTACCGTGCTCTTTTTTTCAAATCATCAACCGTTATGCTCATCAAACGACCGACAGGCTTGTTGTCGCGATAGGTTATTATGCGCATAATGTCAGCATCACCGGGTATACACAGCGCCTCCTTATACTCAGGATAGTAGTTGTCGGGTGTGGATGCATCGAAACTGGTATAAATTTTGAGGCCCTCAATTTCGGGAACAAGGGTAACAAAATAATCCTCCCCCTCTTTTTTCACCGACACGATAGGGTCGTATATCGCGGGAGAATATTTGGTTTGTGCATAGTTGAGACGCACGAAGTGATCTTCCGTTTTTAAGATGAACCTACTCCACTCTTTCTTATCCTTTGGAGACCAGAGCGACTCGGCCACAGCAAAACCACGTGGCCAGGTCATGTATTCCGCCTGTCGGATATTGTAAACCTGTTCTGTCCACAAGTTGGCCTGTCCACCCAGGATAAATCTCTCATCAGCACCCTCAGGCACAGGATCAAACCTGTAGGTCTGCCTCAGCCGCAAGGAACTGTAAACGCGTGGCTCGGTTGACAAGTCACCCTGCATGAAGTCAATATATACATAATTGTTTGGACTCATCACCACCTGATGGCCCGACCTGGATGCTTCAATCCCATGATGAATCCCTCGCCAGCTCATCAAAGCTGTGGTTGTGGTTATACCTCCCTCGAGTATCTCATCCCACCCCATCATCTTCTTGCCTTTGGAGAGGATGATCTGTTCAACCCTCTTTCCGAAATAGGATTGCACTCCGGCCATATCTTTAATCTTCTCACGCTCCATCAGCTGCTTCACTGCAGTACTTTTCTCCCAGAAGGTGTAGGGAGCCTCGTCGCCTCCGGTGTGAATATATTCAAACGGGAAGAGATCGGCAACCTCTCCCATCACCTTCTCCATGAACGCATACACATTTTCGTTAGCAGGACAGAGCGTATTTTCAAACATTGCAGCCGGACGCCCCCCGGTATTCCAATCGAGAAATGGCGCACCGGTGCGAACGAAGTGATCACCACTGCCGGGGAAGCATGAAAGCTCAGGATAAGCAGCAAGCGCAGCTGAACTGTGTCCCGGCACATCGATTTCTGGCATCACCTGTATGTTCCGCTCCATGGCATACCTTACGACCTCCTTAATCTCCTCCTGAGTATAGTAGCCACCGTAGTTTTTTGGAGCATCCGGGGCAGGCTGTGAGAAATCTCCGAACCAGCCGGTCTGCGCGGTACGCCAGGCACCGACCTCTGTCAGCTTCGGCAGACTTTTGATCTCAATGCGCCACCCCTCGTCATCCGTCAGATGCCAGTGGAAAATGTTGTACTTGTACTTCGCCATGTTGTCGATATACTGCTTTACTTCATCCACAGTGAAGAAATGACGTGACACATCAAGCATCAACCCTCTCCATTCCACTCTCGGATAATCCACAATCTCCACAACGGGTAATTGCCACAACACATCCTCTTCTCTTTTTTCACTCTCAATTTGAGGTGGCATCAACTGGAGCATTGTTTGCACCCCGTAAAACAGTCCTGCCGGCTTGTTTGCCCTGATAGTGATTTTTTGGGGAGTTACATTCAAAACATATCCTTCATCACCCAGTTTGGCGTCAGATCTTCTGTTTAACGACAATTCAATATCGGCGTCGGAAGCATTCGCCTTCACCTCTACCTTTTTCCCGGGCGCGAGAGACAGCTTCTCTTTCAACAGCCTGCGGAGATATGATGTCTCTTGACCTGAGGGAGCTGAGATAATCACGTCATCGGGCAATAGGTAATGCCCCGTTTTCTTTTCCATTGAAACAGGTTCCGGGATGATGGAAATTTCACGCTCCTCCTGACCGGCAAAACCAGCCATGGAGCACAACACAAGTGCCAGTGTAAGAATAGTTTTCTTCATAAGATCAAATGATTCAATTATTAATGTTTGGTGCTGAATGATTTCCTCTGACGATGACAGTTGTCTCATACAAGCTGCGATCACTGTAAACAACACCACTAAATATTAAAAATATTTTTTTCTCAGGCAAAAATACGAAAATTGTTTGGGATTACACTCCTGAGACAGCTCCGTTTAATACAATTCACACCACTTTTCACGTAAAAGTAAGAGTTATAACGAAAAAAATAACTACTTTTGCAGTATCAAAATAAGTTCATTTAAACGATGATAAACAGAAATTTAATTCGTATAAGGATAGTACAGATTGTCTATTCGTGGTATCAGAATACGAATAATGATCTGCGGAAAACCGAAAAAGAGCTCCTCTTCGGTTTGCAGAAATCCTACGATCTTTATTATTATCTCCTGTTACTGATGGTTGAACTGACCAGAGCGTATGAAGAGAGAGTGGAAACCAAACGGAATAAACACCTCCCTTCACATGATGATCTGAACCCAAAGACTCACCTGATCAACAACAAGTTCATGCTTCAGCTGCGTGAAAACGAGCAACTGAAAAAACAGCTCGCAGAACGCCCCATGATATGGGATGTGGACAACTCTTTTATTAAAAACCTGCTGGACAAGATCCTGGCATCCGAACCGTACACTGATTATACTGAAATCGCAGCTCCTACTTACGAACAGGATCGTGAATTCTGGAGAAAGATATTCAAGAAATTCATTTATCTGAACGAAGAACTGGATGAGATACTGGAAGATGAATGCATCTACTGGAACGATGATGTGGAGATCGTGCAGACCTTCGTCCTGAAAACAATCAAGAAATTTTCAGAAGAGAAGGGAGCGCATCAGCCACTGTTGCCAATGTTTAAAGATGATGAAGACAGGGAGTTCGCACTGAAACTGCTGCACGAAACAATCCTGAACGAAAAGATGTATCGCGGCCTCATCGAAAAGCATACCGACAAGTGGGATTTCGACCGTATTGCATTTATGGATCTCATCATCATGCAGGTGGCTCTCTCGGAGATTTTCACTTTTGAGTCTATCCCCACGAGTGTTTCCCTCAACGAATACATTGAGATAGCCAAATCATACAGCACTCCCAAAAGCGGCACCTTCGTCAACGGGATCTTAGACGCAATCGTACACGAAATAAAAGAAGAAAATCGTATCTTTAAAAATTAATTATAATCACCCTAAACATCAATTCGTATGGATATTTTATTACAAGCTGCACCGGGAGGAATGTCAGGAATGGGAAGTACCCTGTTGATGATGGTCGCCATCATCGCTGTCTTTTACTTCTTCATGATTCGTCCGCAGCAAAAAAAACAGAAAGAAATTCAGAAAAGTCGTGAAGCCATGAAAGCAGGCGACAAGGTTGTCACTTCTGGTGGTATCCACGGCAGGATCAAAGAGGTAGGTGACACATGGTTACTGGTGGAGGTTGCTGATGGTGTGAAATTGAAATTTGACAAAGCTTCGGTTTTTGCCTCCTCAGCTGATGTAACGACCAACTAAACTTTTTTCCAAATGGAAATAAAGGCCATCATCGAAAAATGGAAACCCGGAGTCAAAGCGTTCTTCTCCACTTTCCCATGGAAAAATTCGCTCTTCTTTTTGTTTTTTTTGCTGCTGGCTTTTATTTTCTGGTTAATGCTCTTTTTTCAGAAAGAGAATGTGGAAGGCACCTACCGCATACCTTTAAAATACACCAATATTTCTGAAGATGTTGTCTTCGATCAGGCGCTGCCGGAGTTTATTGAAATAAGCATTGCTGACAACGGTGCTGAAATATTCAGGCTGGACATCACAAAGAAAGACTCGCTGGAGATCAATGTGACTGAAATGACCGAAGGAGGGAACACCATCCTTCAGGGTGATCAATACCGACAACTCATCCGCTCTCAATTATCTCCCAGTACCAATATCAGGGGTTATTACCCGATGAATATCTCTCTTGCCACCTCAAGACTACAGCAAAAAGAGCTGAAGGTGGTTTTCGATGGTGAGATCACAACAAACAGGGCCAACCTGGTTGCCGACAGTGCTGTCTTTATCCCTGAAACAGTGACTGCATATGGTTCACGCCAATCGCTTGACCAGCTGGACAAGGCATATACCGAATACACGCTGTTTAAAAATCTGAAAGCTACTTCTCAGCTTCCTGTCACCATCAACCCCGTGGAAGGCGTGAAGTTCGTACCTGATCATGTAGATATATATATCCCGATTGAAGAGTATACTGAGCGTACCTTCGAGGTGCCCATCACTGTGGTTCGCATGCCAAAAGATCTCGATGTGAAATTTTTCCCCTCGCGGGCCAATGTCTCATTCTCCGTGACACTGGAAGAATATAAGAAGATCGCACAGGAGGACTTTGAGATTGAGCTCGACTACAGGAAGTTTCACGCCAACGAAGATGGGCGCGTTGATCTGGAGCTGACGAAGACACCTGCTTCTATCAACAACATCAGGCTTTCACCATCATCTGTAGAATTTCTTTTTGAAAACAGGACAGCGGAATGATTAAAATAGGTATCACTGGCGGTATCGGAAGCGGCAAATCGGTTGTGTGCGATCTTTTCCGCCTGCATGATATCCCTGTCTTCGATGCCGACAGAGAGGCCAAACATCTGAATGACACCTCCCCTGTTATTCGCGAACAGATCACCAGTCATTTCGGAGAATCGCTTTACATTGATGACAAACTCAACAGAAAAGAATTCGCCAGACTCATCTTCCACGACCAGAAGAAACTGACCATCGCGAATGCCATCATTCATCCTGTACTGGCAGGCTATTTTCAAGAATGGTGCCTCCAACGTGTAGCGCAACCTTACCTGATTATCGATGCAGCAATATTGATTGAAGCCGGTTTCCAACGGTTTGTAGATACAGTACTTATTGTCACTTGTCCGGCAGATATCCGTCTGGAGAGAGTCATGAAACGCGACCATTCCACCAGGAACGAGGTTGAGACCCGGATGAGGAACCAGTTACCTGAAGAGGAAAAAGTTAAACAGGGCGATTTTGTGATCTGCAACGATAACCGCCAATCGCTCATCCGGCAGGTAGATGATTTTCTGCAAACGCTATCGCACGACGGGAGATTTCAATAATCAGATATTTATCAGCACATTAATAATATATATATCTCTGTAAAATTGTTTTTTTTAGATTAACGCACTATCTTTGCACCCATAATATTTTAGGTTATACTAACAAAACATCTTAAAAGAAATGATTGAAAAAATTGGAATCAACGCCGGAAAAGTATGGGCAGTACTCGATGAGAATGGCCGTCAGAATCTGAAGGTGATTAAGAAGTCAGCAAAATTAACCGACAAAGACCTCTACGCAGCCCTCGGATGGTTGGCCAGAGAAGGGAAAATTGCTTTGGAAGAGGTGGAAAAAGAACTCTTTGTTTCGTTAAACTAACGGGCTGATCCATCATTGAAACGAAAAAGTACCGAATAAAGCTGTCGCTGTGACAGCTTTTTTTTATGATTTTCTCTCTCTTATGGCATATATCTTTTATCTTTACCGAAAAGAATAGAAGATGAATACCAGACAATTATATGTTCAGCTCTCTCAACTCTTCACAAAGGAACAACTTTTTTTCGATGACCTCTCCTGCCTGACGAAAGGAACAGATGCCGGTCTCTACCGACTTATTCCGAAAGCAGTGGTGAAGGTGAACTCGGAGGAAGAGGTTGTTCGCTTGCTGCAATTCAGTCACCGGGAAAAGGTGCCGGTGACCTTTAAAGCTGCCGGCACAAGCCTGAGCGGGCAAACCATCACCGACTCAATACTCATGGAAACAGGTCCGGGCTTTGCATTCTCAGCCATCACTGACAACGGGTATACAGCCACTTTCGGGTGCGGGCTGACCGGTGCAGCAGCCAATCGTTTGTTGATGCGATACCAGCGAAAACTAGGACCGAAACCGGCATCGATTAATGCCGCGAAGATTGGAGGGATCATCG
>JAAYGM010000074.1 GCA_012727735.1 Bacteroidales bacterium
CCGTTCGACTGTGTGTCGAGGTAGGGAGAGTCAATCTGCTGCAGGTCGCCCGTGAACACCATCTTGGTCTTTTCTCCTGCGCGGGTGATGATCGTCTTCACCTCATGCGGGGTGAGGTTCTGCGCTTCATCA
Source organism: Bacteroidales bacterium (assembly GCA_012727735.1). Lineage (GTDB taxonomy): Bacteria > Bacteroidota > Bacteroidia > Bacteroidales > Dysgonomonadaceae > Proteiniphilum. The sequence continues at coordinate 133 of JAAYGM010000074.1, forward strand.
ATGATGCAGAAGGTCTCGGTGAGACTACGTCCGCGGATGAATGCCAGTGCCTCTATCTCCAGCTGTCCCGATTTCTGCATGTCGTCCAGCAGTTTCAGGTCGCCACTGTTCTGTCCCAGCTGCGATTTGATCACGTTGAGGTTGTCGAACAGCGGCTGCATGTAGGGAGCGATCTTCTGTTTCTCATCACCCGGCAGGAATCCCATGTCCTTGTTGGAGAGGGCGACGATGGGGCGTGCCAGCAGTATCTGGCCGTAGACATTGTGCTGCTTCAGTGCTGCTGCCAGCGCCAGCAGGGTCTTGCCCGTGCCCGCCTTGCCGGTGAGGCCCACCAGCTTGATGTCCGGGTCGTTCAGTATCTCCAGCGCGAAGGTTTGCTCCGCATTGCGCGGCTGAATGCCGAAGTTGGTCTCTTTGGTCACCTTGGTGATCTTCAGTGTGAAGGGGTTGTATCGTGCCAGCACGCTGTTGCGCTCGCTCTTGAGGACGAAGCACTGGTTGGGATCAATCTGTGCCTCGAAAGCGAACTCATCCATGTCCACCCCTGCAGGTTGTGCGTAGATCTTGTCGATCAGGTCGGGGTTGATCCCCTCAATCACCATCTCACCCTGATCAAATATGTCGATGTTGGTCACCTTGTCGGTGATGTAATCTTCTGCCAGCATGCCCAGCGAGCGTGCTTTCATCCGCAGGTTGATATCTTTCGATACCAGGATGGTCTTCATCTCCGGATGTTTTTCGGCAATTTCCGAGACCACGGCGAGAATACGATTGTCGGGTATCTTTTCGGGGAAAGCATCATTGATCTTCTTGTTGTCCTGCGATGCATTCACGATGTAGAGCTTGCCCTTGCCCACACCCAGGTCGGCGCCATTGGTGAAGAGATCATCATCGGTGATCAGGTCCAGCTCGCGTACAAAAGCGCGGGCGTTGAAGTTGATCTGATCGCTTCCCTTCTTGAACTTATCAAGCTCCTCCAACACGATAAACGGGATGTAGATATCGTTCTCCTCAAAGTTATCGATGCAGTTGTAATCATGCAGGATCACGTTGGTGTCGAGGATAAAGTTTTTCTTGGCCCCTGCAGCACTGGCTTTCGCCTGGCTTCTTGTCCGGGTGGTTTTTGCCGTTTCACTACTCTTTTCAGTTTTTGCCATGTTTTATTTAGTTTAGTTGTCAGTTATCAGTTGTCAGTGGTCAGTGATCAGTGGTCAGTGATCAGCTTTCAGCTCCCTTTTTTTTGAGAATTGCAAAAATAGTGTATCTTTGTTCCCGTTATGTTTACCACAAATGTAAAGAAAATTTTATGAAGAAAACCCTATTAACATTTTTTTCTATCATGATGATGACTACTGCCCCGGCACAGGAGAATCCATTTTTCAAACCTTACGACACCCCACATGCTACTGCTCCCTTCAGTAAGATCAGGATTGAGCATTTTGAACCGGCATTCGATAAGGCAATCGCGGAGCATCAGTCAGAGATAGACCTGATTGCCGCCAGCAATGAGGCGCCCACGTTCGCCAATACGATTGAGGCGATGGAGTACTCGGGTGAGATGATGAGCCGCGTGAGCAGCGTCTTCTTTAACCTGCTGGGTACAGAGAGCAACGACGAGATGATGGAGATCTCGCAGCGCCTCAGTCCGAAGCTGTCGGAGCACTCCAGCAATATCAACCTCAATGAGGCACTCTTTAAAAGGGTGAAAGCGGTCTACGATGCACGCCACAGTGCGGGGCTCACACCCGAGCAGATCCGCCTGGTGGAGAAGTACTTCGAGAGCTTCGAGAACAGCGGTGCCACACTCACACCCGCGGGTAAGGAGAAGTACCGTGCGCTCTCCATGGAGTTGAGCAGGGCGACGCTCAATTTCGGACAGAACAACCTGCGTGAGACCAACGCCTATGAGATGCTGCTCACCGACGAGGCCGACCTGGCAGGGCTGCCCGTGAGCGTGACCGATGCAGCTGCCGCCACGGCAAAAGCCAAGGGAAAGGAAGGGTGGATGTTCGACCTCTCTGCACCCAGCTACATCGGCTTCATGAAATACGCCACCCGCCGCGACCTGCGCGAGAAGCTCTACATGGCTTACAACACCAAGAGCGTGAAGGGTGGGGAGTATGACAATCAGCAGCACGTGCAGCAGATCGTCAACCTCCGCCTGGAGATCGCCAACCTGCTGGGATACAAAAGCTACTCTGACTACGTGCTGAAGAACAGGATGGCGAAGAACGCCGATGCGGTGTTCGCGCTGCTCGACCAGCTTGCCACCGCGTTCAACCCCCTCGCCCGCAACGAGGTGGAGGAGGTGCAGCAGTTCGCCCGGCAGATGGAGGGCACACCCATAGAGATACAACCCTGGGACTGGAGCTTCTATGCCGACAAGCTGAAGGACCACCGCTTTGAGCTGAATGATGAGATGACCCGTCCCTACTTCGAGCTGGAGAACGTGAAGAAGGGTGTGTTCGGACTGGCTGCGGACCTCTACGGGCTGCAGTTCGTGAAGAACCCCGCGATCGATGTCTATAACCCTGAGGTGGAGGCATTCGATGTGCTGGATGAGAATGGCGACTTTCTCTCGGTGCTCTATACCGACTTCCATCCCCGCGACAGCAAACGTTCCGGCGCATGGATGTCCTCCTTCAAGAGTCAGTACGTGAAGGATGGTGTGGACAACCGCCCCCATGTCACCATCGTGATGAACTTCACCCGTCCCACCGACACCAAGCCGGCGCTGCTCACCTTCGATGAGGTGGAGACCTTTCTCCATGAGTTTGGCCACGCCCTCCACGGCATGCTGGCGAGGAGCACCTATGAGACCCTCTCGGGTACGAGCGTCTACCGCGATTTCGTGGAGCTGCCCTCTCATATTATGGAGAACTGGCTGACCGAGAAAGAATACCTCGACAGGTTCGCCTTTCACTATGAAACAGGCGAGAAGATGCCTGAGGCACTGTTGCAGAAGATTGTCGATGCCTCCAACTACAACGCCGGCTATCTCACGCTGCGTCAGCTCTCGTTTGGCTACCTCGATATGGCATGGCACTCACAGGAGCAGCCGTTCGACGGCGATGTACGTACGTTCGAGCAGGAGGCGATGGCACGCGTACAGCTGCTGCCCACCGTTCCCGAAGCCTGCATGTCCACCTCCTTCGGACATATCTTCTCAGGGGGATACGCTGCCGGCTACTACAGCTACAAGTGGGCGGAGGTGATGGATGCCGATGCTTTCTCACTCTTCAGGGAGAAAGGTATCTTCGACAAGGCGACAGCCGATTCGTTCAGGAGAAATATCCTTGAGCGGGGCAACACCGAAGACCCGACAATTCTCTACAAGCGTTTCCGCGGACAGGAGCCTACCATCAAGGCGCTGCTGAAGAGGAGCGGGGTCGATTAATCAGCCTGCAGTTTATCACTTTTTAGCTTATCGCTGATCACTGATCGCTGATATTCAGAGGAAGAAAAAGCAAAAACGAGGGTAAGAAATCCTGTTTTTTGGGGGAAAAGACGCTTTTCTCCCTTTTTTTTCGGTTATTTCGTAAAATAAACCGCAAAATATTTTGTCACAATTAATTTATACCTATCTTTGTCAGGCAAAAGTAATTTTTGCGGGCCGTTATTTAGTTACTTCACACCAAATGTTAAGTCATTCACTAACCTCTCTCATTTAATCACTTCTGCATAATTTATTTTTTTTATTTATTTTAATTATTTTACATGAACATTTTTGTAGCTGGCTTAAGTTATCAGATTACTGACGCCGATTTAAAAGAACTTTTTGAAGAGTATGGTGAAGTATCTTCAGCCAAAATTATTACTGACCGTGACAGCCATCGCTCAAAAGGCTATGGTTTTGTAGAAATGTCCAACGACGAAGAAGGACAACATGCCATTGAAGAACTTAACGATGCCGAATACGACGGACGTACATTGTCTGTATCCGTAGCTCGTCCTCGTACTGAAGGCGATCGCCCAAGAAACAACAACCGCGGTGGCGGTGGTGGTTACGGCAATCGTGACAGCAACAGGTACTAAGAAAAACCTATAAGGTATAGAAAAGACTGCATCCACAAGATGCAGTTTTTTTTTGCGCTTTACCGGACCCTGCCGTTTTTGCGTTTTACATTTTTGCGCTTATATCAACCCTGTCGGAAATGAAAAAATGTACTATCTTTGCAATCTCAAATATAATTGCATGTCAATCCTACTCTCCATTGAAACAGCCACGCCGGTATGCTCCTGTACGCTTTCACGCGACGGGGTGATCATCCTGAACAGGGAGGATTTCCGGGGGCAGTCACACGCCACCCTTCTGGGGCAGTATGTCCATGAGATCATGACCTATGTCAGGGAGCATCATCTCACCCTCGATGCCGTTGCCGTGAGCAGCGGCCCCGGCTCCTACACCGGTCTCCGTATCGGCGTCTCCGAAGCGAAGGGGCTGAGTTATGGTCTGGACATACCGATGATCGCCCTGCCCACATCACTGATCATGGCATCGATGATGACCGCGAGGATGGGAGAGGATGAGCTGCTCTGTCCCATGATCGATGCACGCAGGATGGAGGTCTACGCCACCTTTTTCAACAGGTCGCTGCAAACCGTGCGTCCCACATCAGCCGATATCGTCGATGGTGATAGTTATACCGATTTGCTGGAGAAGCATAAGGTCCTTTTCTTCGGTAACGGTGCGGAGAAGTGCCGTGGTGTGCTCACGCATCCCAATGCCATGTTCCTTGAAGAGATCCATCCGCTGTCATCGGGCATGATCCCCCTGGCGGAGAAGGCGTTTGCCGAAAAGAAGTTCGTCGACAGCGCCTATTTCGAACCTTTTTACCTGAAGGAGTTTATCGCCACCGTGGCAAAGAATAAAATCATCCCTGATCAAAATTAATCGCTATGGAGCAAGCCGGTGCTTGCTCCACCCCTCTTCAGTTTTATAACAGGCAATACGGTCGTGCAGCCGGTTGGGTCGTCCCTGCCAGAACTCAATGACTGTCGGCCTTATCAGGAAGCCGCCCCAGTGATCGGGACGGTGTATCTCCTTGTGCGCAAACCGCTGCTCCGTCTCCCGTAAAAGTTCATCCAGCTCACTGCGGTCCTTCACGATCTTGCTTTGTGGCGATGTCCATGCCCCGATCTTCGCATTCTCAGGGCGGGCGTTGAAGTAGACATCCGACTCCTCTGCCGACAGTTTCTCCACCCGTCCTTCAATCCGCACCTGCCGCTCTATCTCATGCCAGTCGAATACCAGCGCCGCATGCGGGTTCACCAGCAGCTCACGCCCCTTACGGCTCAGGTAGTTGGTGAAGAAGACGAAACCCTCGCTGTTCACCTCCTTCAGCAGCACCACCCTGGCGGAGGGCCTCCCCTCTGTGGTGGCGGTGGCGAGCGTCATGGCGTTGGGCTCCGTCACCCCGGCGCTGACAGCCTCCTGCAACCAGCTGCCGAACATCTCCAGCGGCTCCTGTGTCAGATCCTGCTCATTCAGCTCACCCGCTTCATACTCACGGCGCATATCGTATAAGTTATCCATATCAATTTTATTCATGTAGTTAATCCCGTTTCTTTACTTTATACCACCACCTGTAAAAAAGAGAAGCCAGGGAACGGAAACCTTTTACTCCAGGCAGACGGCCGGGGGGAAACATTTGATTTCGTAATGAGGTGGCTTGTGCCGGCCAGCTACTTTCAATTGCAAATATAGCGTTCGAAGCACATTTTTTGCAACCGTTAACCCGTTAATATTGCGTAAAATGTAAAGCTTTTTTCTTATCTTCGCACATTAAAAGTATGATTGGCAACAGAACAGATGATTAAAGCGGAAAATATCACAAAGAGTTTCGGGTCGCTTCAGGTGCTGAAGGGAATTGATCTGGAGGTACGTAAGGGGGAGATCGTCTCCATCGTCGGTCCCAGCGGGGCGGGTAAAACAACCCTGCTGATGATCATGGGCACGCTGGAGAAAGCCGATTCAGGCAGGATCTTCATTGACGACAATGAGCTGGGACTGCTGAACGAGAAGAAGCTCTCCGACTTCCGCAACAAGCATATCGGATTCGTCTTTCAGTTTCATCAGCTGCTGCCCGAGTTCACCGCGCTGGAGAACGTGATGATCCCCGCGCTGATAGGCAACGTGAGTCACTCCGCAGCGGAAGAGAAGGCGAAAGAGCTGCTCGACATGATGGGACTGTCCGAGCGCAGGGAGCACAAGCCGGCAGAGCTCTCCGGTGGTGAGAAGCAGCGTGTGGCGGTCGCCCGTGCGCTGATCAACGACCCCCTGGTGGTCTTCGCCGATGAGCCGTCGGGCAGTCTCGACACGGACAATAAGATAGAGCTGCACAACCTCTTCTTCGAACTGCGCGATAAGCTGAACCAGACCTTCGTCATCGTCACCCACGATGAGCAGCTGGCTTCCATCACCGACCGCACCATCCATATGAAGGATGGGATGATTGTTTAATAGTGGTCAGTGGTCAGTGGTCAGTGGTCAGTGGTCAGTAGTCAGTGGTCAGTTGTCAGCTAGCTTTGGAGCCGGGCTAATGATGCTTCCGGCAGTTTGGGTTTTAAGGAAATCAGTAAGCCCGGAACGTAAGAAATTACAAACGATAAAATGTGCAAACCTACAAACATATCAACATAATAACGTATTATGCAAATCAAATCACTACTTATGGCAATTGTTATCACCGGCAGCATGTTATCCTGTAACCAGCCCACAGAGAACAAAGAGACAGAACTGAGTGAGATCATCGGCAGGGCGAAACCGGTTATTGAGAACGGTATCATGACGCCCGAGCTGCTTCACAGCTTCGGCAGGGTGGGGAGCGTGGTGGTGTCGCCCGACAAGACCCATATCCTCTATCAGGTCACCTACGTCAGCATCGATCAGAACAAAACCAACTCCGAGCTTTTCATCATGAAGAGCGACGGCACGGATAAGAAACAGCTCACCATCACCAACACGCAGGAGACCAACCCGCAGTGGATCGACAACGGCAGGAAGATCGCCTTCCTGAGCAACGAGACCGGTACCTCACAGATCTGGACCATCAATCCCGACGGGGGAGGGATGACGCGGGTCTCCGACCTGAAGGAGGGCATCGAGGGCTTCGCCTACTCACCCGACGGCAGCAAGATACTCTTTATCCAGAGTGTGAAGAGCATCACCAGGCCCGGTGAGCAGTATGCCGACCTGCCAAAGGCGTCGGGGCGGGTGGTGGATGACCTGATGTACAAGCACTGGGATCACTGGGTGGAGAGCGTACCCCATCCCTTCGTCGCCGATGTGAGCGGTAACAAGCTGTCCAATATCAAGGACCTGCTTGAGGGAGAGCCCTACGAGTCGCCACTGGCACCTTTCGGCGGCATGGAGCAGCTGGCATGGAGCCCCGACGGCAAGACCATCGCCTACACCTCCCGCAAGAAGACCGGGAAAGCCTACGCCGTCTCAACCAACTCAGACATCTACTTCTACGATCTGGAGCGTGGTGAGACACGAAATATGACCGAAGGGATGGAGGGATACGATATCAACCCGCAGTTCTCACCCGACGGACATCACCTCGCCTGGCAGAGCATGGAGAGGGACGGGTATGAGTCTGATAAGAACCGACTCTTCGTGATGAATCTCTCTACGGGTGAGAAAAGATATGTGACCGAGAACTTCGATTACAATACCGATGTCTTTGTCTGGAACAGTGATAACAAGACCATCTGGATGGTCGCCCCGGTGCAGGGCACCACCCAGCTCTACAAGGCTGACATCACTACCGGTGAGGTGGCACCCGTCACCCGGGGGATGCACGATTACACCTCTGTTGCCCTCGGCAACGCCAGGCTGATCGCCAAACGGCAGTCGCTCTCGCAGCCCACAGAGATCTACGCGGTGGATATCGCCACGGGAGCAGCAACAGACCTGTCGCAGGAGAACAAAGAGATGCTTGATCAGCTGCAGATGGGCATGGTGGAGGAGCGATGGATAGAGACCACCGACGGCAAGCAGATGCTCACCTGGGTGGTCTACCCGCCCGATTTCGACCCGACAAAACAGTACCCCGCGCTGCTCTACTGCCAGGGCGGACCGCAGAGCATGGTGAGCCAGTTCTGGTCCTACCGCTGGAACCTGCAGATGATGGCTGCCAACGGTTACATCATCGTCGCCCCCAACCGCCGCGGCCTGCCCGGCTTCGGACAGGAGTGGCTGGAGCAGATCAGCGGCGACTATGGCGGACAGAACATGAAGGATTACCTCTCCGCCATCGATGCGGTATCGCAGGAGACCTTCGTCGATGAGAACCGTCTCGGATGCACGGGCGCCAGCTACGGCGGCTTCTCGGTCTACTGGCTGGCAGGTAATCACGACAAGCGCTTCAAGGCGTTCCTGTCGCACGCCGGCATCTTCAACCTCGAGGCACAGTATCTCGAGACCGAGGAGATGTGGTTCGCCAACCGGGACATGGGCGGTCCCTACTGGGACAAGAGCAACGCCACGGCACAGCGCACTTATGAGAACTCACCCCATCGCTTCGTGGAGCGGTGGGACACCCCCATCATGATCACCCACGGTGAGAAAGATTACCGCATCCTGGCATCGCAGGGTATGATGGCGTTCAACGCCGCGCAACTGCGCGATATCCCGTCGCGGATGCTTATCTTCCCCGACGAGAACCACTGGATCGCCCAGCCGCAGAATGGTATCCTGTTCCAGCGGGAGTTCTTCCGCTGGTTCGACCAATGGTTGAAGGAGACCCCTTCAGTTGACGAGGAGTAACAGGGTCGTGTAAATGGGTGATGAGCTGGCCGGTTCGAAACCGACGAATGGTTCAGGAATCATGTAGAGACTGAGCCTCAGGAGTAAGGAATCATCCGGCAGCGGGTGCAAGGGGAAAAGTGGAAATAAGCACAAAAAATATTGGAAAATCTCCGCAAATTATTTTGAGATTTGAAAATTATGCTTACCTTTGCACTCGCTATCGGAACGATGGTTCAACGAAGCTGATTCAGCAGATTGAATATTGCGAAGGGTGCCGCTCCGGGAGAGGAGCAAAAAAAA
>JAAYGM010000075.1 GCA_012727735.1 Bacteroidales bacterium
AATACTACAGAAACAGGGGCATTGGAAAGTCGAAAACTTTTTTAAAAGGGAGTGAAGAAACGGCCAAGGCGGTGAATGTGAAAGAGGTTGCGTTCATTGAAGCAGTCAACGCTTTTGTTGAGGAACATGTGGGGAACAATGATTTTGTGATTGAAGATCTGGCCGTTGAGATGGGTATGAGCCGCACTGTATTCTTTAAAAAAATGAAAGGTCTAACAGGACTGGCCCCGATTGAATATGTACGTGATATGCTGATGCGGCATGCTGCAGACCTGCTGGAGAGTGATGATTATAGCATCAAGGAGGTATCCTATATGGTGGGTATGAATGATGCCAAATATTTTTCCAAATGTTTCAAGAAGAAATTTAATATGACTCCCAGTGAATACAGGAAAAAATATGCCAGCATGGGAACTTAAGCGGTGACGGGTAATAGATGAGACCGTTTCTTGGTAATATCCGGAGATAGTTGTGCGAAAAATTAAACGAAAAATATCGGTCCGTTTAAAATAATAATGATAACTTTGGGGAGTGCAAAGTTCATTCCCACAAAAGTTGTGCTCGAGAACAGTAATTGCCTAATCCGGAGATTATTTATTATTAAATTTTTATTCTATGAAGATTTTTATTCATGAAGATTTTTTGCTTCAAACAGATGCAGCGAGAGAACTGTATCATGATCATGCAAAAAAACAACCCATCATCGATTATCATTGTCATTTAGATCCCGGATATATTGCAAACGACCACAGGTTTGATAATCTCGGTCAGCTCTGGCTTGAGGGTGATCATTACAAATGGCGTGCGATGCGTACAAATGGGATAGATGAGAAATACTGTACCGGCAAGGAGAGCTCCGATTGGGAGAAATTTGAGAAATGGGCCGAAACGGTGCCTTACACCATGAGAAACCCGTTGTACCACTGGACTCACCTGGAGCTGAAGTCCGGCTTTGGTGTCGATAAGCTACTTAATCCGGGCACAGCAAGGGAGATTTATGAGCAATGTACCGGGATGCTGCGCACACCTGAATACTCCGCCCGCGGCCTGATGAAGAAATTTGATGTTAGGGTGGTCTGTACCACCGATGAACCGGCAGATAACCTGGAGCATCACCTCTCACTGAAAAATGAAGGTTTCGGAATAAAAGTACTCCCCACCTGGCGCCCGGACAAGGCAATGGCTGTGGAAAATGCTGCTGTATATCGTGCTTATCTGGAGAAGTTATCTGAAGTATCGGGTGTGAGAATCACCAGATTCAGTGATTTGATTGAAGCATTGCGCAACCGTCATGACTTTTTTGCCTCCGTAGGTTGCAGGCTTTCCGATCATGGTATCGAAGCGTTTTACGCTGAGGAGTACACCCAAACAGCCATTGAACAGATTTTTGACAAGGTATATGGTGGCAGGGAGCTGACCAGGGAAGAGGTGCTGAAATTCAAGTCGGCCATGCTTTATGAGGGCGCACTGATGGACTGGGAAAAAGGGTGGACACAACAATTTCATTACGGTGCAATCCGCAATAACAACACGAGATTGTTCAACAAGCTCGGTCCCGATACTGGCTTTGACTCTATAGGTGATTTCACTGTTGCGAAAGCAATGAGTCGCTTCTTCGACCAGCTGGACAGGGACAACAGGCTGGCAAAAACAATCATCTACAACCTTAATCCGAGGGACAATGATATGATCGCCACCATGATCGGTAATTTCCAGGATGGATCGGTTGCAGGAAAGATTCAGTTCGGTTCCGGCTGGTGGTTTCTCGATCAGAAAACAGGCATGGAAGCGCAGCTGAACTCTCTCTCGAATCTGGGACTTCTGAGCCGGTTCGTAGGGATGCTTACCGATTCACGCAGCTTCATCTCCTACCCGCGACATGAATATTTCCGCCGCATTCTCTGTAACCTCATCGGAAATGATGTGGAACAAGGACTGTTGCCTTCCTCAGAGATGGCGTTCCTTGGAGAGGTGGTGGAGAACATTTCGTATAATAATGCAAAACATTTCTTTAATTTTTAACAGCGGCAGATGAATCGGGTGCTACAATCATCAAATAAAAGCAGATGACTGCGTGATTCATTTACCACAAAATCAAATCATATGAAACTAGGAAAATATAGTATAGGTGTGGGTGATCGTTTTACTCATCAGGGTGTAGCTCAGCTGAGAGCCATTATGAAAGCGAATGAAAAGGGTTTGGATATAAGCCCCGTATGGAATAAATCTAACAGAGAGCATATCTATGTAGGTACCGAGCCGGCAGATACACGCAGAGAGGCTGATGCTGCCGTAAAAGAGCTGCACTTCAAAGGTGGGTATTTTGTTGATGCAGATCATATCAATCTCACCACCGTAGCGAAATATGTAGATGTTTCGGACTTTTTCACTCTCGATGTGGCCTCTTTCATTGGTAAAGAGAGCAGCAGGGAAGAGGTGGATGCTTTTGTGACTTCCTGTGAGAAATATATGGGAGAGCTTCAGATACCCGGTATGGAGAACCCGCTGAAGGTAACGACAGAATTATTACAGGATATTGCCCGCAAGTTTCTTGCAGCTACACAACACGCTTCGGAGATCTATGCATATCTGGAGACAGAAAAAGGAGAAGGCAATTTCATTACGGAGGTCTCAATGGATGAGGTGGAGTCGCCACAGACACCTGTTGAGATGCTCTTTATCCTGAAAATGCTTGCCGACAAGGGTGTTCCCGTCCAGACGATTGCTCCCAAGTTTACCGGTCGCTTTAACAAGGGTGTGGACTACGTGGGTGACCTCGATCAGTTTGCGATGGAATTTGAAGATGATGTGCTGGTGCTCGATTTCGCTGTGAAGGAATTCGGGCTGCCGGAGGAGCTGAAGCTGAGCGTTCACTCGGGAAGTGACAAGTTTTCTATTTATCCCATCATGGCAGACGTGATTCTGAGGTACGACAAGGGTCTCCATTTGAAAACAGCAGGTACAACATGGCTTGAAGAGGTGATAGGATTAGCAGTGGCAGGGGGTGAAGGTCTTGAGCTGGCGAAGAAGATTTACGAGAACGCTTACAATCGTCAGGAAGAGTTGTGTGGTCCCTATGCCGATGTGATTGATATAGACGGATCCAATTTACCCACTGTGGAAGAGGTGAATGGCTGGAGCAGTGAGAAGTTCGCCAACACGCTGCGCCATATTCCGGGACATGCCGATTACAACTCCAATTTCCGTCAGTTGATTCATGTGGCTTACAAGGTGGCCGCAGAGATGGGGAGTGATTTTACACACCTGCTTGTGAAGTATGCGGATGTGATTGGCTCCTGTGTGGAAGAGAATATCTATGAAAGACATCTGAGAAGATTATTTACGATTTAATGCCGCATCCTATGTACGAATTATTTGATATCAGAAACAAAGTGATCGTCATTACCGGCGGTACCGGCGTCCTGGGCTCCTCAATGGTGGAATACCTGGCGGCACACGGTGCGAAAGTGGCGGTGCTGGCAAGGAAAAAAGAGAAGGGTGATCAGCTGATAGAGGAGGTCAAAACCGCTGGTGGTGAGGCGATGTTCCTTCAGACAGATGTCTCTGACGAGGCTGTGCTGAAGCAGAACGCTCTCGATATTGTAGCGAAATATGGACGGATTGATGTGCTGATCAATGGCGCCGGAGGGAATATGCCCGGTGCAACCATCGGTCCCGACAACAATATTTTCGATTTGAAGATGGATGATTTCCGCAAGGTGGTCGACCTGAACCTGATGGGTACAGTGATACCTTCCGTGGTTTTTGCGGAGTTTATGGTGAAGGAGAAGAGAGGGAATATTGTGAATGTCTCCTCTGCCTCGGCATTGCGCCCCTTAACACGTGTTGTCGGTTACGGTGCAGCAAAAGCAGCAGTAACCAACTTTACCAAATATATGGCAGGGGAGCTGGCGACCAAGTTCGGAGAAGATTTTCGTGTGAACGCCTTGTGTCCGGGCTTCTTCATCACGGAGCAAAACAGGGCGCTGCTCACAAACCCCGACGGCTCTTTTTCAGATAGAGGAAACACCATTATTGCTCATACGCCTTTCCGTCGTTTCGGTAATCCTGAGGACCTGTTAGGGACGCTGCACTATCTGGTCAGCGATGCTTCTAAGTTTGTGACCGGCACGGTGGCTATCGTTGACGGTGGGTTTGATTCTTTTAGTATTTAAAGCTGCTTTCAGTTTTCAGCGGTTAGCAATCAGTTTTCAGCTTTTTGGTCGTAGTGAGTAATTATTAATAAGTCAATAAGATATGTCTCTTGAATTAAAAAAAGATTATAAATACGCTCTGGTTGTACCAACCAGCATGGGTGTACGTATTACGCCAGTGAATGCCCAGCCTGTACAGAGTTCAAACATGTTCCAGATGCAGGCTACCAGTGCCGAAACGAATGTGGCCAGCATATCCTCTTACCTGGGCCTTCCGGTAAAGGTTCTGACCACCTTTGTGAAGGACAGTCCGATCGCCGCATTCATCAAATCCGATCTGCGTGCCCGTCACATGGAGTATGAAGGTCCCGAGGTACCGCAGGGTGATCCCTGGGGATACCGTCATCAGTTCAACATTGCAGACAGCGGCTTCGGACTTCGTGGTCCCCGCGTACAGAACGACCGTGCAGGTGAAGTGGGCAGGACGCTGAACGTGAAGGATTTCGATCTGGAGCGTATCTTCGGGCAAGAAGGTGTACAGATCGTGCATCTATCCGGTCTGATTGCGGCGCTCTCACCTGAAACGAGCCACTTTTGTCTGGAGATAGCCCGTTTTGCGAAGAAGCATGGCTCGCTTATTTCCTTTGACCTGAACTACAGAGCCACTTTCTGGAAGGGCAGAGAGAAGGAGCTGAGAGGGGCTTTCACTGAGATAGCATCTCTATCAGACATCCTTATCGGCAACGAAGAGGATTTCCAGCTGTGCTTAGGTATTGAAGGGCCTGAAGCGGGTGGTGAGAATATCGGAGATACCCTGGATTCCTTCAAGGGGATGATCATGAATGCAAAGAAATCTTTCCCCAATGCGTCCGTCTTTGCCAACACATTGCGTGAAGTGATCAGCGCCAATGAACATCTCTGGGGTGCCATTGTTTATGAAAACGGGAACTGGTATGAAGCCCCCCTGCGCAGGATTAACGTGATGGATCGCATTGGTGGTGGTGACGGCTTTGTAGGCGGGTTACTCTACAGCATCCTGAAGGGCATGGATCCGGAAAAATGGATACAGTTTGCCTGGGC
>JAAYGM010000076.1 GCA_012727735.1 Bacteroidales bacterium
GCCAACAAGTACAACAAAATTTTTGATGCAAACAGGCCCATGTTATCTGATCGCGATCAGATTTATCCGGGTCAGGTGCTGGTGATACCCGAGTAACCGGCAGTGATTTCACTGGTACATTATTTGTATAAGTCAGCTCAAAAAAAAGGTAAACAGTATTATTTCAACTATTTACCTTTTTTTTATGTGGTGCCACCAGGAATCGAACCGGGGACACACGGATTTTCAGTCCGTTGCTCTACCGACTGAGCTATGGCACCAACATTGCTTAAATTGCGAGTGCAAAGATAAGCGCATTTTCGGGATTTGCAAAATTTGTGAATAAAAATATCACAATTTTATTCGTCGGCAATGGGATTCCATCCCTGAGCACGGAGCTGCATCTGCTGCCCGTCGCGTGTGACCAGGTAACATCCTGTTTCAGGCTTCGAAATATGACCTATCAGTTGTACTCCTTTGATGCTCTCCATCTGATCGTGCAGGTGCAGTGGTACGGTGAACAGCAGCTCGTAATCCTCCCCGCCGTTGAGTGCCACAGTGGTCACGTTCATATTGAATGTCTCGGCCATCACGGCGGTCTGATAGTCTATCGGCAGCCTTTCCTCAAAAATCTGACAACCCACGTTGCTCTGTTTGCAGATATGAAGCATGTCTGACGACAACCCGTCTGACAGATCAATCATGGAGGTGGGGACGATCCCGTTCTCCTCCAGTGATTTGATGATATCTTTCCTCGCCTCCGGCTTGAGCTGACGCTCCAGCAGGTACTCTTTTCCCGAGAAATCGGGTTTGAAATCGCCCGAACCATCGAAGGCCGCCTTTTCTCTTTCCAGCAGCTGCAGCCCCATGTAGGAGGCACCCAGGTCGCCGGAGACATAGAGCAGGTCGGTATCCTTTGCTCCGCTACGGCAGACGATCTTTTCCGCGTCGGCCGTGCCTATGCAGGTGATGCTGATGGTGAAGCCGGTGAGGGAGGAGGTGGTGTCACCTCCCACGATATCCACACCGTAGATCTCACAGGCCAGCTTCACACCCTCGTAAAATGATTCAAGATCCTCCACCGAGAAGCGTTTCGATATTCCCAGTGAGACGGTGATCTGTTGTGGTATACCGTTCATCGCATAGATGTCGGAGAAGTTGACCACTGCCGCCTTGTATCCCAGATGTTTCAGCGGGACATAAATCAAATCGAAATGGATTCCTTCGAGCAGAAGATCGGTCGATACCAGTGTCCTCCTGCCCCCGTTGTCCACGATGGCGGCATCGTCACCCACACCTTTGACCGATGATGGCTGTCTGAGTTGAATATCTCTGGTCAGGTGGTCGATCAGTCCGAATTCCCCCAGCGTGGCTATCTCTGTGCTGCCCATCAAATCTTCTGAATTATTGTACGCATGATCTCAGCCATCTTAGGCTGAGCGATCTTGGCTGCTTCCTGCACATCCTCGTGTGAAACCTCCACAATTTTACCTATCACACCCAGGTCGGTGATGATGGAGAAGGCGAGCACCTTCATCCCGGCATGATTGGCCACGATCACTTCAGGTACGGTGGACATGCCCTCTGCATCACCGCCGATAATGCGGAAGAAGTTGTATTCGGCAGGTGTCTCAAAGGTAGGGCCGGAGACACCCACATATACCCCGTGCTGCAGCTTGATATTCTTTTCCCCTGCTATCGCCATCGCCATCAGGCGGAGCTCTCTGTTGTAGGCTTCGCTCATGTCCGGGAAGCGGGTGCCCAGTTCATTGTGGTTCTTACCATGCAGCGGGTGCTCGGGGAACATGTTGATATGATCCTCAATCAGCATGATGTCGCCGACATCAAAGCTGGGGTTCATTCCTCCGGCAGCGTTCGACACGAACAGATACTCAATGCCCAGAGCCTTGAAAACGCGGATGGGGAAGGTGACCTGTTTCATGTCATACCCTTCATAATAGTGAAAGCGGCCCTGCATTGCAAGCACTTTCTTCCCTCCCAGGGTGCCGATGATCAGTTTGCCACTGTGTCCCTCTACGGTGGAGACGGGGAAATTGGGTATTTCGGTGTAGGATATTTCGTTCTTGTCTTCGATTTCATGTACCAGCTCACCCAGCCCTGTGCCAAGTATGATGGCGGTGTCTGGAACTTCGCCGATTCTACCTCTCAGATAATCTGCTGTTTGTTTGATATTCTCTAACATGTTCTATAATTTTTTTGTTGAATAATTCTTTTTCGTTTTCTTCAATGAACGTGATACGGATGGGTGTGTAATAGAGCAATTTCTTCAGCTCCCCGTCAAGGGAAGGCAGCGCCCTGAACCTTACAGCATCTTTCTCCGTGGTGAGGATGATTTTGTCATCATCATCCACCGATTGAATCAGTTCACGGATGGATGCGATATCCTCGTCAGTGAATGAATGGTGGTCGGGGAAGAATTTGGTGTAGAGGTTGTATGTTTTATGCTCCAGCTTTTCTACCAGTGGTTGTGGTGCTGCAATACCGGTAATTAAAAAAACATGCTTCTTACGCAGGTCGTCCATCACAAACCGTTCTTCCTGATAATCGGGAAAAACAGGCTTCACCATACCATAATTGACCGATGTGAAATACAACTCCTGATAAGCATACAGATTCAACCCGTTTGTATGGATCCGGAAATCGATTGGCTGCATATCGGGATTACATTTGGTGACAACCACTACCGATGCCCTCTCCTTGCCCTTGAGTGGTTCACGCAACGAGCCGGCTGGCAGCAGGTAGTCCTCAAAAACAGGCCGGTTGCTGTCCACCAGAAGAATAGAGAGCGAGGGCTGCACATGGCGGTGCTGAAACCCATCGTCAAGTAGTATCACATCGGGACGTTCCTCTTTTTCTATGGAGAGGATTTTTTCTATGGCACTCACCCTGTTCTTATCCACCACCACCAGTGTCTCCGGGAACTTTTGCTTGATCTGCAGTGGCTCATCTCCCACATCCTGTACTTTGGAGTCCGTGTCCACAATATGAAAACCCTTGCTCTTGCGCTTATATCCCCTGCTTAATACCGCCACTTTGTAGTCGGGTGTCAATAACCTGATCAGGTACTCAATGTGGGGTGTTTTTCCTGTTCCGCCAACGGTAAGGTTGCCAACACAAATAACCGGGATGTTGAAAGAGCGTTGTTTTAATATGTTCCTGTCGAACAAGGCATTCCGGAAATTCACACCAATCCCGTACAGCCATGATAACGGTTGCAGGGATCGTCGTGGTTCAATGGAAGGATTGTCCATTCGGTATTAATGAATATTCAGATCGAAAGGAATACGTGCCTGTATATAATCCTGTTCTTTAATATCTTTCAAAATCATAAACAGCTCATAGCTCTCACCCAGGTATTCTTTCAGTGTTCTGGCAGCCAGATCTTCTTTTGCCGGGTTGAGTAACTCATCTATCATGGAACGCTTTTTTGGGTATTCAAAAATCACGTAGCTTTTTCCCAGACTGGCCATCTCTGCAGCTATCTCAATGGCTTTCTCAATGCCTCCCAGCTCATCCACCAGCCCGATCTCTTTTGCCTGATTACCCGTCCATACGCGCCCTTCAGCATAAAGAGCCAGAGCGTCTTTCGGCATGTTGCGCCCTTCGGCACAGCGGGTGAGGAAAAGGTCGTACCCTCTCTCTATCATATTCTGCAGCAACTGGCTCTCCTGATCGTTAAAGGAACGGGTCATATCACCGAAGTCGGAGAACTCATTTGTTTTCACCACATCGGTGTGAATACCGATCTTATTGGTGAGTTCCTCAAAGTTGGGTATCACACCGAAAATGCCAATTGACCCGGTCAGGGTTGTCGGTTGAGCTACAATTTTATCGGCGTTGCAGGCAATATAATACCCTCCAGATGCTGCCATATCACCCATGGATACAACCACCGGCTTTTCAGCTTTCAGGTCAGTGATCGCTTTCCATATCTGTTCTGATGCATAGGCGCTGCCACCTCCTGAATTGATGCGAAATACAACAGCCTTGATTGATTCATCATCTTTCAGTTTTTCAATCTGGTTAACCATGTACTTGTCCTGTATGTTGGCTGATCCCGAACCGGAAACGATATTCCCCTCAGCGTAGAGGATGCCGATGGTGTTATCAGTTTTCTTCACTGTCTTCGTCGTGACCGACTTCATGTTTGCTACTGTCGCTGACGGAATTTTCTTGCCCTCATCCAGATTGAGTAGTGAACGCAGATAATCTTTCATCTCTGTCTCGTAGAGAAGCGTATCCACCAGGTTTGCAGATAGCAGGAAGTCGGTTGACTGCATCAGTGGCATCTGATTGGCCAGCATATCAATATCTTCGGGAGTGAGCGAGCGCGACTCAGCAATGTCACCTCTGAGGAAGCCCCAGGCATCATGCAGGTAGGAGTTCACCTGCTCTCTGTTGGCATCGCTCATCTCATTCAGGGTGAAGGGTTCCACCGCCGATTTGTATGTGCCGACCTTGAATATCTGCATCTCTATGCCCAGCTTGTCCAGTGCATCTTTAAAAAAGATGGGCATGGAGGCTAGTCCATGCAGATCAAGATTGCCTTCCGGGTTGATGACCACCTTATCGGCCAGAGAGGCCAGGTAATAACCTGTTTGCGAGTATGTGTCGGCATAAGAAACGATAAATTTCCCACTCTCCCTGAAGCTTTCCAGTTCATTGCGTATTTCTGCCAGGGTAGCCATTGATGCAGATACCGTGCGTGAATCGAGATAGATCCCCTTTATTTTATCATTGTTTTTCGCTTTTCTGATGGCACTGACAATATCATTCAGTCCCATGGGTGTAGGCATGTCGGGACTGATCAGCGAGGTGAACGGATCTTCTTCGGCTGTACGTTCTGTGATAGGTCCGTTCAACCTGAGATTCAATATCGAATTATCCTGAAGAGAGAACTTCTCAGAAGAGATGGATCCAACCATAGAGCCCATTGCTCCGAAGAAGATAATCATTGCAATTAAATAAAAAAGAATGTTCGCGATGATGAAACCCAGCGCGGACGCCAGCATGATTTTTAGAAAATCCTTCATATAAAGAAATTTATTAGTTGATATATAAGGCAAAAATAGGGAAAAAAGCGTTATACTGCAATATTAATTTACATATTCTTAATTAATTTCACTTGCTTTGTTTTAAGGCTGATAGTATATTTGAGCTTTGAAAAGAGACTCTCTCTTCAATTACAGGAAGAGTCATATCTTAAAAAAAAATAAATCGAGATAAAAAGTGGCATCACCGTGCAGCGTTTTATCCTTTTTCTCATCTATAATATGAACTGCGATAAGAATGGATGATTCGCAACTGATAATAGCGTGTAAGAAACAGGACAGTAATGCTCAAAAGGCATTATACGAGAAGTATGCCCCTCTTATGATGGCGGTGTGCTTACGCTATTGCAGGGAGGAGGAAACAGCTCGTGACTTGTTGCACGACGGGTTCATCCGGGTTTTTACGCAGATAAGCTCTTATAGGGGCAATGGTTCTTTTGAAGGATGGCTCAGACGGATTTTTGTCAATCTGGCACTGGAGAATTACAGGAAAGAGAAGCAAAAAAACCGGTTTCTGGAAGAGTATGGTATCATGCATACCCATATGGACGAGGGTCCGGCTGATGATCTGCTTGATATTGAGAATATTCCCAGGGAGGAGGTGCTTGAAATGATCAGAGAGCTGCCTCCCGGTTACAGAACGGTGTTTAACCTGTTTATTTTTGAAGATATGTCGCACAAGGAAATTGCTCAGCAATTGGGTATCAATGAAGCTGCGTCACGTTCTCAGTTTTTCCGTGCCAAGACAATTTTACAGAAGAAAATTTCGGCTATTCTTAACCAAAGCAACAGCAAATATAATGAATGTAGATAACGATATTAGAAAGAAGTTCCAGTCGAAGTTCGGCGATTATAAAGCCCCGGCTCCGGCAGATGGCTGGGACAGGCTTGAACGATCGATGAGAGCAGCCAAGGCAGCGAGGGTGGCCCGTCGCAGATGGTATGCCGGTTCAGCTGCAGCCATTCTGGTTGTACTCGCCGGCAGCATCCTTTTCTTGCGAAATCCCGTAGTGCAGCCGGAACAGATGATTGCTGAATCATCATCTTCATCTTCTCCTGCAGCAGAGATGACAGAGGAGAAAACGGGTGTCGCAGCAGAACAGGGAGTCACCTCACCGCAGGTGACCCGATTAACTGGCAGCAAACAGTTGTTCGCTGCAAGAGCCGGGAAAATTGGAGGTGAATCACAAATCTCGGGTATCAGTCCTTCCGATATGATGGAAAACTGGCTTCAGCGCGCAAGAAAAGATGATTCCGGTACAGCTGGCCGGTCAGATTCTCACGCGCTTCGTGCTCTGGTGAGTGTGCAACATAAAACCACTGTTGCTGAAAGAGATGCAGAGGAGTTTATCACAGTGAATGGTGAGAGAGCAGGCCTGTTTGGTGAAAATGGTTCCGGCCAGATGGAAGATGGACGTTTGATACTTGCCTTCAACGGCAGAGGTGGTCTGAACTCCTATCATCAAATGGTGAACACGCCCATGACTTTGCGTAGTGCAACTGTAGGTGATGGTGATCAGTTCACAGGCGAACGTGACAAGATGGTACTTGCGGCCAACAGTACTGCCGACAACATTGCAGAAATGGAGCATGATCAGCCGGTATCTTTTGGAATTACGGTTTCTAAATCACTTTTCGATGATCTTTACCTGGAAACAGGGCTGGTGTATACTTATCTCTCTTCCAAAGCCAGAAACACGAACTCCAATTTCCGGGTGCAGGAAACGCAGCGTCTTCATTATCTGGGGATCCCGTTGAATGTCAACTACAACCTCTTTTCACTTAAGAAACTGAATGTCTATGCTTCTGTTGGGGGGATGCTGGAGAAAGATGTTTACGGTGAATACCGGAAAATTGGTGAAGGACAGTCGCTGGAATTTAACAGTACATCGGAGGAAGAGGAGATAACCAAAATATCTCAGCGCAACCCCCAGCTCTCCGTGAATGCAGGAGTGGGACTCTCATATCCTGTCTACAATAGCTTGAAACTGTACGGGAAAATAGGCGGAGCCTATTATTTTGATGCGAACAACGAATATAAAACCATCTATTCCGACAGGAAGATCGTGATGGATCTGAACGTAGGAGTGAGATATGAATTTTAATAATAACAAAAATTGAAAATAGAAAGATGAAAAGGACTAAATTGATATTACTATTGGCTGTTCTCGGTATAGGTTTTTTAATGACTTCGTGTCTTGATGAAGGAAGCCGGGACTACACAGAAACCTCTGTATCATACATTGCAGTGGACAATACAACAGGCATAAAATATGCGAGAACACTTACAGGAAAGTTCATTATCTCAAATGAGATGCTGCAGATGCAGCCGGGAACCTTCAAGTTTTTCACCTATAGCTGGAATGAAGAAAATGGGACGACGCCAATTGGCGACACACAGGCCGATAATGTGCATATTTCCGGTGATCCGGTCGATATAAAACGTACTACATTACAGATGACAGAGCCTCCCGCGCAGGAGGAGAATGTTTCGTTCGTCGCCTTTGATCCTCCTTATTATGTAAACAACAGGGAATATCTTGGAGATCACTGGCTTTTTCAGTATGCCTATGAAGCCAAAAAGGGAGAAACCGCTGTGATCGATTTCTATAGAATGGATGACACGGAAGCGGTTGGTAATAATGTAAAGGTTGGGATTCAGCTAACGATTACCGGTGAGCCGGATGCAGGTTCATCCGTAACGACCAGATCAGATATTATCGCGTTGAATATGGCTCCTCTGCGAGCTATGTATGAAGGAGCAAGCCAAACCAACACAAAAGATCTACAAATTACATTCCAATACTATTTGAAAGGACGTCAGGAGCCGATTGATTCACAAATCTACCGGTTAACCGTTGCAGGTGATTAGATTTTTCAATCTGATAATTTGAACAGCAACCTTATCAAAAAGCGTTGCTGTTTTTTTTTATCTCTCTCACATTCTCTTTATTAACAGGAATTCGTTACCTTTGCAGTCCAAAATCAGAAAGTAATAAAGTAATGTGGAGAGATATATTTGTCACTATTGCACAGTTGATTGTTGCATCTCCAAGAGCATGGAAAGAGATAAGAAAGGAAGAGAGAGCCCAGAGTGACTTTCTCTCCCATTTCCTTCATCCTGTTTTCGGGATCATCGCGCTGGCCACCTTTATCGGGGGGTTATGGTTCACGCGTAACGGTGATGTGGAGAATGCCTTGAAAGACACCATCATCGCAATCGTTGCGGTGTATGGCGGTTACTATATTGCATCTTATGTGATGAATGAAACAGCCCATCGCTTTGGTCTGGAGAAAAATTTACCCGGCTTTCAGCAGTTTGCCGGTTATTCCTCTGTGGTGCTCTATGCGCTCTATGCTATTGTACCTTTTCTTTCCGATTTTTTCATTCTCTGGATTCTCGTTATTTACACGATTCACCTGGTGCATACGGGAGCGGAGTTTTTCAAGAGAGTGCCTAAAAAGTTACGTATGAATTTTACCATCCTGGCATCCGCACTGGTCGTCCTGTCCCCTGCGCTCATCCAGGCTCTGTTCTCATTCCTGATAAAATAATGAAACAATCACCCATCAATATAAAAAACAAACGTGCGACCTTCGACTATGAACTGGTTGAAATGTTTACCGCGGGTATGGTGCTCACGGGAACAGAAATTAAATCGATCAGGCTGGGAAAGGCGAGCCTTGTGGAATCTTACGCGATTATTGAGGGAGGTGAATTATGGGTCCGGAATATGCATATTGCAGAATATTTTTATGGATCTTACAATAACCACTCTGCCCGTCGCGACCGCAAACTGCTACTCAACAAAAAAGAGCTTCAGAAGCTGTCCCGACTGACCAAAGAGACCGGTTTCACCATTATACCCGTACGCCTTTTTATCAACGAGAAAGGGTTGGCTAAGCTGGTGATCGCCGTGGCGAAAGGAAAGAAACAGTATGATAAGCGCCAGTCGCTGAAAGAGAAAGAAGACAAAAGAGATATGGACAGGATGTTCAGGCAGTAGATGCCATTGTCTGTGTGCTGTTCAACTCTGTCAGGTTATCATTGTCATCTTTGTCCCCATTTTATTTGTTGATACAAATGGAATTTCGAGAAAACATCATTTTACGTGCTTTAAAAAAATCGGGGTTCACCACCGTGTGGCTGCTCCGGATTATACTGCCCATATCCCTGCTTGTACGGTTTTTGGACTATTTCGGGATCCTTGCCAGCATGGCACAATTCCTGGATCCTGTCTTCGTATACATGGGACTGCCGGGAAGTACGGCCATCGTCTTCATGACAAGCATCTTCCTCCCGCTGTACGCTCCACTGGCTATCATCACCTCTATGTCCATCACCCTGCGTGAACTGACTATCCTGGCGCTGATGTGTCAGATCTCACACAACCTCCCAGTTGAAAGTGCCATACAGGCAAAGACAGGGACCTCATTCTGGGCGATGACACTTTTGAGAATCTCCATGAGCATTATTGTCGGATTCATGCTGAATCTTATCCTGCCGCAGGATATGGGCATGCCCGTTTTCGCACAGACCGATCCGGCAGCCATCACCTCTGTGGTGGAGCTCCTCCTTGCATGGCTGAGAAGCTCACTGCAGATAACACTGTTGATTGTTGTGATCGTTTTCCTGTTGAACCTGTTGTATAATCTGCTTGAGAAGTACAGACTGATTCCCCACTTAAGCAAAGGTATTGAACCACTACTTAAATTGTTCGGATTACCTGCTGCCACCGGTTTCCTGTGGCTCATCGGATATATTGTAGGCCTGGCTTACGGCGGAGCAATGATGATGGACCAGATGAAGGAGGGAAAAGTTACCAGGAGGGATACCAGCTTGTTGAATTATCACCTTGCCGTCTCCCATTCGGTTCTGGAGGATAATCTGCTGTTTGTGGCACTGGGTGTCTCTATCTGGTGGATTCTGGGTGTACGGTTCGTGCTGGCCTGGGTTGTCGTCTGGGTCAGGAGATTATTATTGAGATTAAGGGTTGAGCGGTTCAACTTGTAAGTTGAAGATGCTTGCAAATCAATTTTTAATGTCTATTTTTGGTCAGGATAAAGTAAAGAGAACGATTATGAATATTGAAAAAATATTATCCCAACGCATCCTTATACTGGACGGGGCAATGGGAACAATGATACAACGCCGCAAGCTCAGTGAGGCAGACTTCCGTGGCGATCGCTTCAGGGATTCAGAGAGATTACTCAAGGGTAATAATGATCTGTTGTCGCTCACCAGGCCTGATGTAATAGGACAGATACACAGGGAGTACCTCGCTGCCGGAGCCGACATCATTGAGACAAATACATTCAACGCCACCGCAATCTCGATGCAGGATTACGGGATGAGTCATCTTGCACCGGAGATCAACCTGGCTGCGGCAAAGATTGCACGGGAAGCTGCTGACGAATATACCCGGCTGACTCCTGAGAAGCCGCGGTTCGTGGCCGGATCGGTGGGGCCGACCAACAAAACGGCATCCATGAGCCCCCGCGTGGAAGATCCGATGTATCGTGCTGCCACCTTCGACGACTTCAAGGCTGCTTATAAGGAGCAGATTGCGGCATTGGTTGAGGGAGAGGTAGATCTGCTGCTGATAGAAACCATCTTCGACACGCTGAACGCCAAGGCTGCGATCTTCGCCGCTGCTGAGATCGCTGCGGAGTCTGGCAGGCATACACCTGTTATCCTCTCTGTTACGATCTCCGACAAGGCCGGGAGGACCCTCTCCGGGCAGACACTGGGAGCTTTTGTGGCATCGGTGAGCCACGCCCGTCCCCTGGCGATAGGGCTGAACTGTTCGTTTGGTGCAGAAGAGCTTAAGCCCTACGTGAAGGAGCTGGGGCGGATTGCTCCATTTTACATCAGTACCTATCCCAATGCAGGGCTGCCCAACCAGCTGGGTGAATATGATGAAACACCGGAGAAGATGGCCCTGCAAATCAAAGAGTTCATTGACGAAGGCCTGGTGAACATCATCGGCGGATGTTGCGGCACTACACCCGATCATATTACCCGATATGTCCGTATGGTGGAGAATACAGTACCACATGAAAAGGCTGCTCCTCCGGCTTACCTGCGGCTCTCGGGACTGGAGCTGCTGGAGGTCTCACCGCTGATCAATTTTATGAATATTGGCGAGCGGTGCAATGTCGCCGGCTCACGCAGGTTCCTGCGGTTGATCCAGGAGAAAAAATATGAAGAAGCGCTCAATATTGCCCGTAAACAGGTGGAGGATGGTGCGCAGGTACTTGACATCAACATGGATGACGGTCTGCTTGAAGGGGCGGAGGAGATGACCCGTTTCCTCAGTCTGCTTGCCTCTGATCCCGATGTGTCTCGTGTACCCATCATGATCGATTCATCGAAATGGGAAGTGCTTGAAGCGGGACTGAAATGTGTGCAGGGTAAATCGATCGTGAACTCCATCTCCCTGAAGAACGGTGAAGCTGATTTTCTGCATCAGGCAATGCTGGCACAGAGTTACGGTGCTGCAGTGGTGGTGATGGCGTTCGATGAAACGGGGCAGGCCGACACGTACGAGCGGCGCATAACCATCTGTGAGAGGGCTTACAGGCTCCTCACTGATAATGGCTTTGACCCGAAGGATATCATCATCGATCCCAACGTGCTGGCTATAGCCACCGGAATTGAAGAACACAAAAACTACGCAGTCGATTTTATCAGAACGGTACGCTGGATCAAGGAGCATCTGCCCCACGCGAAAGTGAGCGGAGGTGTGAGCAACCTCTCTTTCTCCTTCCGGGGGAATGAGTCTGTCAGGGAGATGATGCATTCCGTCTTTCTCTATTATGCCATTGAGGCAGGCATGGACATGGGTATTGTAAACCCTGCCCAGTCGGTCATCTATGAAGATATACCCTCCGACACAAAAGAGATTATTGAGGATGCTGTGCTGAACCGGTGCGAGGATGCCACGGAGCGACTGATGGATCTGGCGGAAAAACTAAAGGGTAATAAAACTTCTGAAGCAGAGCAGACAAAAGCGCAGGAGTGGCGTACCCTGCCACTGGAGGAACGACTGAGCCATTCGCTGGTGAAGGGTATAGGGGATTTTATGGAGATGGATCTCACCGAAGCACTTGAGGCCTATCCCCGGGCAGTTGATATCATTGATGGACCCCTGATGGCCGGCATGAACAGGGTGGGAGAACTCTTCGGGTCGGGGAAAATGTTCCTCCCCCAGGTGGTGAAGGCGGCACGTACGATGAAAAAGGCGGTAGCCATTCTCCAACCTACCCTTGAGGCTGAAAAAACGACCGGCGGTGATTCAAAGAAAGCGGGCAAGATCTTGCTGGCCACGGTGAAGGGAGATGTGCATGATATCGGCAAAAACATCGTCTCCATCGTGCTGGCCTGTAATAACTACGAGATCATTGATCTGGGGGTGATGGTACCTCCAGAGAAGATTCTTGAAACAATCAGAATAGAGCAACCCGATATTGTGGGGTTAAGCGGACTGATCACACCCTCACTTGAAGAGATGGCGCTCGTGGCCGAAGAGATGGAGAAGGCAGGATTCAGCCTGCCGCTGTTGATTGGTGGTGCCACCACCTCCAAGCTGCATACTGCACTGAAGATAGAGCCGAAATACAGCCAGGGTGCTGTGGTCTATGTGAAGGACGCATCACAGAGTCCTTCTGCCGTGGCCAGTCTGATGAGTGCAGAAAACAAAACGGCTTACATTACTCAATTGCGCGGAGAGTATGCACAGCTGCGCGAAAGCCGGTTGCAGAAGAAAACCGAGCTGGTTTCTTTGCAGGAGGCGCGCGACAATGCATTCCGGATAGACTGGAGCAACTACGAACCGGTAAAACCCCGTCAGATGGGCCGTGTGCTACTCGATCAGATCAAAATGAAAGAGATCATTCCTTTTATCGACTGGAAATTCTTCTTTCATGCGTGGGAGCTCTCGGCTAAATTTCACACCATCACCAAAATAGACCAGTGTGAAAGTTGCCGCGCACAATGGTTCGCCACCTTCCGTGAAGAGGAGCAGGAAAAAGCAAGGGAAGCAGCCAGACTGTATGACGATGCCCGGGAGATGCTGCAGCGGTTTGCAGATGAGGATGCGGCATACATCAAGGCGGTATTCGGGATATATGAAGCCTACAGCGAGAACGATACCCTTTATCTGGGTGGAACATCTTTTCCTTTCCTGCGCCAGCAAAAGAAAACCGAAAGGAATGAGTACCTCTGCCTGAGCGACTTCACTGCTCCACGGAGGTCGGGGGTCACCGACTATGTGGGAGCTTTCGCTGTCACCGCCGGCACAGGTGCTGACGAACAATTAAGCAGATATGAAGCCGAAGGAGATGAGTTTGCATTATTACTGATGAAATCACTCCTCGACCGGCTTGCTGAGGCCACCACCGAGTGGCTGCACGCCAGGATACGTCGTGAATACTGGGGCCA
Source organism: Bacteroidales bacterium (assembly GCA_012727735.1). Taxonomy (GTDB): domain Bacteria; phylum Bacteroidota; class Bacteroidia; order Bacteroidales; family Dysgonomonadaceae; genus Proteiniphilum. The sequence continues at coordinate 13,495 of JAAYGM010000076.1, forward strand.
CGCACCGGAAGAGGATCTCACCGTAGCAGAGATGTTCGCTGTGAAGTATGAGGGGATACGCCCGGCGGTAGGGTATCCCTCTATTCCAGACCAGACGACCAACTTTCTTCTTCACGACCTGCTTAACTCCGAAGAGATAGGGATCTCACTTACCGAAAATGGTGTGATGTATCCCAATGCTTCTGTGAGTGGACTGCTGTTTGCACATCCCCAATCGAAGTATTTCGCCATCGGAGAGATCGCTGAAGAGCAGGTAGCCGATTATGCACGACGTAAGCAGAAGGATCCCGATGAGATCAGGAAATTCCTGCTGGCGAATCTGGCTTAAATTCGTATCTTTGTAAGCTAAATCAACTATTCATGCGAAGTTTCGGAAGTGACAACAATTCAGGTATACACCCGCGTATGTTAAAGGCCTTCGCGGAGGCCAACAGCGATCATGCCATCGCCTACGGTGATGACCAATGGACGAGGGATGCGGAGGAATGCATCCGCGTGATGCTTAGTGACAGTGTGATAGAACCCTGGTTTCTCTTTAACGGTACCGGTGCGAATGTGGTAGCCCTGCAGGCATGCACGCTGTCTTTTCATTCCATCCTTTGTTCTTCCACGGCGCATATCGCCGTGGACGAGTGTGGTGCTCCGGTGAAAATGACGGGAGCGACGCTCAAAGAGATCAATACCCCCGACGGTAAGCTCACACCTGCATTGGTACTGCCGCACCTGCACGGGTTCGGGTTTGAGCATCACTCACAACCGAAGGTGATTGCCATCTCGCAAACCACTGAGCTGGGTACCTGTTATACACCCGACGAAGTGAGAGCGCTGGCCGATCTGGCACATGCACACGACATGTATCTCTTTGTGGA
>JAAYGM010000077.1 GCA_012727735.1 Bacteroidales bacterium
TAACCGTAAAGGCTTGTACTATTGAAGTTGTGATGCATGTATGAATGATGTCCGGACTTTCATTATTTTGTTCACGCTGTAATAATCGGGAGGTGATGCAGCTATATTCATCAGGGTAAAGCCGTATGATCTCCGGTACTCGTCCGGTACTCGTCCGGTACTCGTTCAGTACTCGTTCGAATATCGTTCGAATATGCTTCGAACATATCTGAAGATGTATAGGGCTTGTTATGGCTGAATTGAGAGATCGCTTTATGCTATATTAGGCGATTCACAGGGAATGGCATTGAAAAAGAGCTGTCTCAAAAATTTTATATTTTGAGACAGCCTCTTTTATGTAATAAGAGCAGAAACAAAAATCAGACTACAACAAGAATCAGCACAAAGAGGTGAAAATAGTTGCTGCTTTTTTTGATGTCTACGGAAGTTTCGGTGTGTCGGTCATATGAAACACGAGGGTGCCGCCACCCATGATCTGGTTGTAGGTGATGAAATTCCGGTCGTAGGGAGCTCCGTTCCACTCAATGCTGTCGACATACATATTCTCTGCGGAGAGGTTCTGCGCCTCCATGGTGAATGTTTTTCCTTCACCCACCGTGATGGAGACCCCGGGCAGCTGCGGAGCGCCGAACACCAGCTCGCCGCTGACCGGGTTCACAGGGTAGAAGCCCATGGCGGAGAACATGTACCAGGCGGACATCTGTCCGCAGTCGTCATTGCCGATGAGCCCGTCGGGCTTGTTCTTGTAGAAGTCGGTGGTGATCTGCCGCACCAGCCGCTGTGTCTCTTCGGGACGGTCGAGCCAGTTGTAGATGTAGGCCACATGGTGGCTGGGCTCGTTGCCGTGGGCATACTGGCCGATGAGGCCGGTCACATCGGAGAGGTTGCCGGTGGTGGCCTGCGTGGTGTTGAAGAGGTCGTCGAGCACCTCGCCGGTCTGCTCCTTGCCGCCCATCAGCTCAATCAGTCCGGGGATATCCTGCATCACGTGCCAGGTGTACTGGAGGGCGTTCCCTTCAGTGTAGTGGCCGCCGATGCTTGAGTCGGCATGTGCCAGCTCATAGGGGTCGAACGGTGTGAGCCATTCCCCTTTGGAGTCCCTGGGCCGCATGGCACGTGTTTCGGGATCGTAGTGGTTCCTGTAGTAACCGGAGCGCTTCATAAAGAATGCGTAATCCTCGGTTTTTCCCAGCTTCTCAGCCATCAGCGCGGCGCAGTAGTCGTCGAAGCTGCACTCCAGCGTGCGGGATACCGACTCCACACGGATCAGGTCGTAGGGGTAGTAACCATGCTTGTCGTAGAGATCCCAGTCAGACTTGTAGTGCGTGCTCTCGGTGAGCGTCTTTTTGATCTCGCCATACACCTTCTCCGCATCGAAGCCGGTGAACCCTTTCAGGTAGGCGTCGACGATCATCGGGATGGAGTGGTTGCCGATCATGGTGAAGGTCTCCTTGCCCATCAGCGCCCAGATGGGGAGGTGTCCCTGTTGTCCGCTGTAGTCGGTCATCGCGTTCACCATGTCGGAAACGATCTCGGGTGAGAGGATCGTGTACATGGGGAAGGCAGCACGGAAGGTGTCCCACTGCGAGAGGGTGGAGTAGTAGTTGCCGGTGGGCGACTGGGTAATCTCCTCGTTCGGGCCCACGTAGCGGCCGTCCACATCGGCGATGTTGTTGGGCTGGATGTAGAGGTGGTAGAGCGATGTGTAGAAGTTGGTTTTCTCATCGTCGGTTCCCTCCACCTGCACGCGGGAGAGGTAGCGGTTCCACTCATTCTTCGCCTGCTGATGTACCTCGTCGAAATCCCATCCGCTCACCTCGGCAGCCAGGTTGGCTTTGGCCCCCTCGACGCCGGTGGTGGACATGGCAATCTTCATGTTGAGGGTGGTGTCGTCACCCATATCGAAGGTGAGGATATATCTTGGTGCTTTTTCGCGCGGGTCCTGCGGGTCGAGCTTCCCGGAGGTGAGGATCGGCTTGTCGAACTCGATGACGAAGTAGTAGGTGCGTTCCACCCACTCGGTGCGGCGGGTGTGGCCGGTGATGGTGCGGTCTCCCTCGAAGGTGACCTCGTTCTCCAGCACGTGGGTGTAGAGCCGCTCCTTCTGCCACACCAGTCCGCTCTGGAAGTCGGCCAGCACGTTGACAGGCTTTCCTTCCGCGAAGGTGTAGCGGTGGAACGCCACATGGGGGGCGGTGGTGATCTCCACCTTCACCTCATTCTCGGGAAGCTCCACAGCGTAGTAGCCGGGGGAGGCCTTCTCGGTGGACTTGTCGAAGCGGCTGCTCAGGTCGTCGCGCTTCTCTCCGGCGAAGGGCTGCATGAGCAGGTCGCCCAGGTCGACACAGCCGGTGCCGTTGAGTCGGTTCTGCGAGAAGCCGTTGATCCGCTCATCGTCGTAGAAGTAACCGGAGCAGTACTCCCAGGAGAAGTTGCCTGTCTCCGGTCCCGGCTGCATCATGCCCAGCGGGTAGGTGGCGCCGGGGAAGGTATGTCCCGTGAAGGCGGTACCGATAAAGGGGTTCACATACTGTGTGAGGTCGCCCTCATCGTCATTGTTTGTGGTGCTGCTCTTCTTCGTGCAGGAGAGTGCCAGCAGAAGGGTAGCGAAGAGGAGGATATTTTTTTTCATTTCAGTGGTCAGTAATCAGTTATCAGTAGTCAGTGGTCAGTAATCAGTGGTCAGTTGTCAGTTGTCAGTAGTCAGTGGTCAGTGGTCAGTTATCAGTGGTCAGTTGTCGGTAATCAGTTGTCAGTGGTACGCTTTGAACCAGGATCATCGTACCAGGAACGATCAACTTACCAACATACTAACCAACAAACCTCCTGACTTACAAACCTCCTGACTTACAAACCTATCAGCGTACAAACATATTAAAGTGATACTTTACCAACGTTTTTAATCTTCTTTCTTCGCTCTCCTGGTCTCCCAGATAAAGTAGGCGACCAGTCCGATAAAGGCGAAGAGTGCCACAACCTGTGCGCCGGTACCAGATGGA
>JAAYGM010000078.1 GCA_012727735.1 Bacteroidales bacterium
ACATTGTCTTGATCTGCAGGCCGTTCACCTCCGCATCCTGAGACAGCCAGAGGTGTGCATGTGCATCTATCAGGAGGGTACTCATGATTCAATACCAATTAAATACCTGAAAACCTTACCGGGGTTTGATGCCCAATGCTCCAGTGCAGCCTGTGCCTCTTCGGGGGCAAAGATACCGGAGATAAGCCTCTCCACAGGGCTGCGTCCCTCCCTGAGATAGGCGATGACTGCCCTGAAATCGGAGGGCAGCGCGTTGCGTGATCCCCTGATGTCCAGCTCTTTCTTTACGAAGTACTGGGTGTCGAAAGCGATCTCCTCTTTTGCATAACCGATATAAACAACTCTGCCGGTGAAGGCAGCGACAGCGATGGCTGTGCGGTAGGTCTCAGGGCGTCCCACCGCCTCTATCACCACGTCGGCTCCCCGTTGTGCGGTGATCTCACTGATCCGTTTCTCCACATCCTCTTTCGATGTATCGATGGTATCATCTGCTCCCAGCTCTGCAGCCAGGGACAGCTTCTGGTCATCAAGGTCCACGGCGATCACCCTGGCGCCCCTGTTTGCTGCGCAGATGATGGCCCCCAGTCCGATCATACCGCAGCCGATCACCATCACGCTATCGCTGTCTTTCACCCCTGCACGGTTCACAGCATGAAAACCCACACTCATTGGCTCTACCAGCGCCATGTCGCGCACGGAGAGACGATTGTCGGTGAGCACCTTCTCCCAGGGCAGTGTGATATATTCAGCCATGGCTCCGTTGCGCTGTACCCCCAGTGTCCGGTTGAACTCACAGGCGTTGGGGCGATCGTTCAGACAGGCAGGACACTCACCGCAGCTGGAGTAGGGGTTGACGGTGGCGTGCATACCGGGACGCAGGTGGGGAGGGACATCAGCAGCTACTGCCTCAATCACTGCCCCTATTTCATGACCGGGTATGATCGGATAACGGGCCAGGGGATTTGCTCCCCTGAAGGTGTTGAGGTCGGATCCGCAGAAACCCACATATCCAATCTTTAACATGACTTCTCCTTCCGATAATTCCGGTTTGGGAACCTCAATAAGCCGAATAGTTCCCTTACCTGTTATTTGTAATGTTTTCATCTTCTGTTGCTTTTCAAAATATAACTGTCAGCTGTTCACCCAGCTGTCCCTAAAACCCGGCTCGAAAATCGCCCGTACTTCACGCAGTAGTGTCATATCCAGTGGTGTGTCAGCATACCTGATTGTTCGTGATACATTCTCCGGACTGCCGGAGCTGAACAGCGTGGTGGCAATACGGGGATTCGCCGTGCTGTAGCTCACCGCCATCTGCTCAATGGAAACACCTTTCGATTTACAGTAGTCGTTTGCTTTCCTGGCGAGCCGCTGCAGTGCTGCAGGTGCGGGATGCCACGTTGGTGCTCCCCGGTCTGTGAGCAGTCCCATCGAGTAGGGAGATGCGTTGATGACACCCACGTTATGGGATGCAAAATAATCGAGGTGGTCAGCCAGTGAATCATCGTTCAGCGTGTAGTGACAAAAGGAGAGGATGCTCTCCACCGTGCCGGCAGGTACATGTTCAATGACATACCTGAAATGGCGCAGATTCAGGTTGGTGATCCCGATGTGTCTGACGGTTCCCTCGTTGCGTAATTCAACCAGGGCCGGCAATGTCTCATTACAGACCTGTTCCAGGTCGGCAAACTCGATGTCATGTACATTGATCAGATCAATGTGGT
>JAAYGM010000079.1 GCA_012727735.1 Bacteroidales bacterium
TCTACCGCCCGACCCCACTTGTACGTGCCAGGGAGCTGGAGAAGGCGCTGGACACACCTGCGCACATCTACTTCAAGAACGAGAGCGTGAGTCCCGTGGGATCGCACAAGCTCAATTCGGCACTGCCCCAGGCCTACTACAACAAGATCGAAGGTACGACAAACATCACCACCGAAACGGGAGCAGGGCAATGGGGTACAGCACTTGCCTTAGCTGCAAAAATTTTCGGGCTTGAACTGGCTGTTTATATGGTGAAGATCAGTTACGAACAGAAGCCTTACCGACGCTCACTCATGCAGACTTGGGGTGCACAGGTGATCGCCTCACCCAGTATGTCCACCAAGGCAGGACGTAAGATAATCACCGAGCATCCCAACTATCAGGGTAGTCTGGGTACCGCTATATCCGAAGCCATTGAGCTGGCCATGCAGACACCCAACTGCAAGTACACGCTGGGAAGTGTATTGAACCATGTATCGCTGCATCAGACCATCATCGGGCTTGAAGCTGAGAAGCAGATGGCGATGGCCGAAGAGTACCCAGATGTGGTGATAGGCTGTTTTGGCGGCGGCTCCAACTTCTCCGGCATCTCTTTCCCCTTCCTGCGTCATAACTTCGAAGGAAAATCAACCACACGCTTTGTGGCTGCCGAACCGGCCTCCTGCCCGAAGCTGACCAGAGGACGTTTTCAGTATGATTTCGGAGATGAAACAGGATACACACCACTCATTCCGATGTACACCCTCGGTCATAAGTTTGCACCGGCCAACATCCATGCCGGCGGACTGCGTTATCATGGTGCCGGCAGCATCGTAAGCCAGCTGCTGAAAGATGGTTTTCTGGAAGCGGTAGCAATCAAACAGCTGGAGACTTTTGAGGCAGGAATACTATTTGCACGTACCGAAGGAATCATCCCCGCACCCGAATCGACTCACGCCATCGCTGTAGCAATCAGAGAGGCTCTGCAGGCCAAGGAGGAGGGCAAGAAGAAGGTAATCCTCTTCAATCTTTCAGGTCACGGCCTGGTGGACATGAGCGCCTATGATCAATATCTTTCAGGTGACTTGACCAACCACGAGGTAACCGATGAGGAGATCAATAAGTTTCTTGCCGAAAACTGATCCGAAGACACTACAAGTGAGTCTCAGTGAGGTATGGAAATTGTGGAAAATAGTGCCAAAATATGTCACTGATTATTTGGATATATCCATCAAAGTACTTATCTTTGAAATGTAAAATGATTGAGTTATTGCCGCATTGGTCGATTGGGAAACTCATCAATTACACTTAGAAACCGAGACTCGTTTTTGATATCGATGGCGGGCCGCAATCCTTCGGGATTCCGATTTATCGGAACAGTGGATTACAAAGATATCAGAACACTCAAATCCTGTCACCAGGAGTTTCGTCTTATTCCACCGATGCGGCTTCTTATAGAAAGCAGACTTGCAACAGATTACATCGAATTGCAATCTGCTTTCAATTTTTATATCCAGTGATCATGAGCATCATCAAGCAATATTGGGAGCTATTCCTTGTCTTTTTTAAAATTGGTGCCTTTACCTTCGGCGGAGGTTATGCCATGATACCGCTTATCCGTAACGAGGTTGTCGGTAAAAAGTTGTGGCTCGACGATGATGAGTTCATGGATATGCTCGCCATCGCCCAGTCGATGCCCGGACCCATCGCACTGAATACAGCCCTTTTTGTGGGAAACAAAAGGATGGGTTTTAAAGGAAGTCTATTCTCAGGCGCCGGCGTCATCCTCCCTTCATTCATCATCATCCTTCTCGTGGCTGTCGTCTTCACGCAGTTCAAGGAGAACGCGGTGATTGAACGTATTTTCAAAGGGATCCGTCCTGCCGTGGTGGCGCTTATTGCAGCACCTCTGCTCGGTCTGGGCAAGTCAGCAGGTGTGAACATCAAAAATATCTGGATACCCGTGATCGTGGCGCTATCGGTTTGGCTGCTCAAGATCTCCCCCGTCTTTATCATCCTCGGCGCCATCCTTCTGGGGATATCGCATCTGATCTATCTGAAACAAGTACTGAAAAAGTAAAATGGAACTCCTGGACCTCTATCTTGCACTGTTTATTGCTTTCTTCAAAATCGGACTGTTTGGCTTTGGAGGTGGTTACGCCATGCTGCCGCTGATACAACAGGAGGTGGTGGATGTACACCAGTGGATCACGGTGGCCGATTTCACTGATATTGTAGCTATCTCCCAGACCACACCGGGGCCTATCGCGTTCAACTCGGCTACATATATAGGCTACTCGGCTGTGACCGAGATGGGGTTCTCCACAGGCTACGGCGTGCTTGGCTCAGCCATCTGCACGCTCGCCGTGAGCATCCCCTCACTCATCATCATGACCATTGTCGTTGCATTTTTCTTCCGCCTGAAGAACAACAGATGGATGCAGGCCTCCCTTTCTGTATTGAAACCGGCCATCATAGGTTTGATAGCTTCTGCCGCACTCATGCTGATGAACGGTAATAATTTTGTTGACTATAAGAGCTGGATTATCTTTGGTGTGGTGCTGGCGGCATCGCTGAAGAAGGTGGATCCTATCCTGCTGATCGTGCTCTCAGGAGTAGCGGGACTCTTTCTCTACCCGGCGTAATAAAGATGAATCAGGCTAGTCGCTCTCGTGTGGTGCTTTCTTAACCACTTCCTTAAGCTCAACCCTCTTCACTTTTCCTCCCCTGACCAGGAGCACCAGCAAGAAAAGAAAGGGTACACTCACAATTGCCCAGAACCATATCTCGCCATAAAAAGGGTCGTTGCTGTAATCAATACTGATATCGAGATTCAATGAGGCAATCTCCTCAGCAGCCATCGCAACGACTGATATCATCAACCCGAATAATATAAATAGGACTCTTCTCATCTACTGAAAATTACTGACTTCTGATTAGTGATTACTGATTGCTTAAACCCCGTACCGCTGCCTTAACAAACCTTACACCTAGATAGCTTACTGCTTACCGCTTATTGCTTACCGCTTTTTTCTGATAGGCAAGACGTTCTGTCCCGTTGGAGACATAGATGATACCACAACAGGTGAATTCCTTCTCCTCCAGAATCCGCTGCATCACCACATTATCGCGATGAGTATCTACCCTTATGTTGGGACATTGCCGGAAGCACCATTCGAAACAGGCACTGGCTACTCCTTTCTCCTTACCCGAGGAAGCGATACGATGTACCGAAGCATATGGATCGCTGTTCAGCCACTCACCCTCGTAAATCTTACTGTAGGTGGGATCATCTCCCGGGATAAAGCAAAAGGTGCCGACCGGTTCACCCGACTGGTTCTCACAAATGAAACTATGTCCCGCAGCGATCTCCTCTCTGATAAATGATTCCGTGGGATAACCA
>JAAYGM010000080.1 GCA_012727735.1 Bacteroidales bacterium
AATCCGTTTAACAGGTTTGGGAATTTGCATCATTTCCCGATTCGTTTATTAATACCCCGTCATTATGAACCGAAGAACATTTATTAAAAGCTCCTCTCTGGCAACGGCAGCCGTTGCCACCGGTTTCCCCACTCCCCTTTTTGCAAGTGACAAGAAGCTCAAGATCGGCCTTATCGGCAGTGGCTGGTACGGCATGGTGATCGCGAAGGCGGCACTCGAAGCCGGCGGTGTGGAGGTGATCGCCGTCGCCGATGTGGACAGCCAACATCTGTCGGACAGCCTGAACGAGCTGGCATCGCTGCAGGGCAGCCGTCCGCGGGGTTTCAGGGATTACAGGGATCTGCTGGAGGTGAGTGGTCTCGAGGCGGTACTGATCGGTACTGTTACCCACTGGCATGCGCTGCAGTTCATCGCTGCCTGCCGAAAAGGGCTGCCGGTCTATTGCGAGAAACCACTGGCCTACGACATCGAAGAGGGCAGGGCGATGGTGAAGGCAGCCCGGGAGGCGGGCAACATCGTACAGATCGGTTTCCAGCGGCGGCAGAACAAGGCGTTCAGCAGGGCCAGGGATCTGATCGGTGAGGGACGGATCGGCAAGGTACACCAGATAGAAGCACAGATACACTACAACCCCAATATTGATGACACCACCATCCAGGATCCACCGGCATCGCTCGACTGGGATGCCTGGTGCGGACCGGCACCCATGCTGCCCTACAGTCCCTCAAAAGGACATATGTCGTGGCGCTTCGAGAGAGCCTACGGCAACGGCCACCTGGTGGACTGGGGCATCCACAACATCGACATCATCCGCACCATTATGGGCTACGACATGCCGCTGACGACCGAAGCACGGGGTGGCATCCATGCACTGCAGGGGCAGACCAACACCCCCGACACGCTGAGGGCGACGATGCTGTTCGGTGAGGTGCCGCTCATCTGGCAGCACCGCCTCTGGGGCACGGGAGAGATCGACCCACAGTACAACAACGGCATCTTCTTCCACGGGGAGAAGGGCACCCTCTTTGCTGCTGACAACCGGCTGGTGCTGAAACCGACGGGCCGCGACAGCCGGCAGGAGGTGATGGAGATACCCTCCCCCCGCATGCAGGAGGAGCATGTGGCTGAGTTCATCCGGGCGGTAAAAACCGGGAATCGGGAACTGATCAGCTGCACCATCGACGATGCCTTCCGCTCCACCGCCACGGTACAGCTGGCAATGATCGCGTATGAGACCGGCAGCAGGGTGCAGTGGGATGAGCAGCGACAGACCATCACCGGCAATGAGGCTGCTGCGGCAATGTTAGCCAGACCTTACCGCGAAGGGTACCAGCGACCGATATAACAGAGCGATTGGACATCCTGATAAGCCTTTACTATTCTGTAATGATCATTCCATTTTTACTCTTTCTGCATGACAATCGTAAGAAAAAATAAACATATGAAACCAACCCTCACCCTTGCATTTGTGCTGCTCACAGGAGCGTTGAACGGACAGGAGTGCTCCATTGTAGCGCAGGACGCAGTAATTGAGAAGATCGAAACCGGCTACGCCTTCACCGAAGGCCCGGCTGTCGCCAAAGACGGCAGCGTCTACTTCACCGACCAGCCCAACGACCGCATCTACCGCTGGGATGAACAGGAGGGAATCACCCTCTGGCTGGAGGGAACCGAACGTTCCAACGGTTTGTACTTCAACAATGACGACAAGCTGGTCGCCTGTGCCGATGAGCAAAACAGGATCATCCTGTTCGAAAGCCGGGAGGAGCGGAAGGTGCTCCTAGAGGAGTTCGAAGGAAAGCATCTGAACGGACCCAATGATCTCTGGATCGCACCCAACGGAGATATCTATCTTACCGATGCTTATTACCATCGCGGCTACTGGCCTGAGGGACAGGGCGAGGGACAGGAAGTGAGGGGTGTCTACCGCCTCACACCCGATGGGGAGGTCACCCGGGTGATCGGCGACTACAAGCAACCCAACGGCATCATCGGCACACCCGACGGTAAAACACTCTACGTGGCCGATATCGAGGACCGGAAAATATGGCGGTACGACATCCTTCCCAACGGCACACTGGAGAACAAGACCTACTTCGCACCGCACGGGTCGGACGGGATGACCATCGATAACCGGGGGAATATCTACCTGACCATGGGAAAGGTGTGGGTCTACTCACCCGAAGGAGAGCTGATCCGTGAGATCGACCTACCGGAGCATCCCGCCAACATCTGCTTTGGCGGAAAGAACCGCGACATCCTCTTTATCACCGCCCGCAGCTCGGTCTACACCCTGAAGATGAATGTCGTAGGGGTGCAATGAATGTCAGGATTGTGCGATAAATGCAAAACGACCTGATCGTTTCTGCTACGGTTGTGGTCAATGTTTCTGCAAAAGATGTACAGCTAATGTATCTGCACAGAGAGTTGCCAATAATGCCGTCTGAAGGTGCAGAAACCGGCAAACTTCTTATATTTGCAACAACCAAACAAAACCATAAACTGAACCGATATGAATGAAATCGACAAGTATGTAAAAACCCACGAAAAACGTTTCCTCGACGAACTGTTCGAACTGATCCGCATTCCCTCTATCTCCTCACTCCCGGAGCACAAGCCCGACATGTACCGTGCAGCTGAGAAGTGGAAAGAGCTCCTGCTGGCTGCCGGTGCCGACAAGGCCGAGGTGATGGAGACCGACGGCAACCCTGTGACCTACGGTGAAAAGATCATCGACAAGAAGGCACCCACCGTGCTGGTCTACGCCCATATGGATGTGATGCCGGTCGATCCTGTCGATCTCTGGAAGACCAAGCCGTTTGAGCCGGTGGTGAAGGATGGAAAGATATGGGCGCGCGGTGCGGATGACGACAAGGGACAATCTTTTATGCATGCCAAGGCTTTCGAGTACCTTGTTCAGTCGGGCACGCTGGGGTGCAACGTCAAGTTCCTCATCGAGGGAGAAGAAGAGGTGGGATCACCCAACCTGCCCAAATTCTGCAAGCAACACAAGAAGATGCTGCAGGCCGACGTGATCCTGGTCTCCGACACATCGATGATCGCACCCGACGTACCTTCCATCACCACGGGACTGCGCGGACTGGCCTACTGGCAGGTGGAGGTGACCGGTCCCAACGTGGATCTGCACTCGGGACTCTTCGGCGGTGCTGTGGCCAACCCTATCAACGTGCTGGCGAAGATGATCGCACAGACGATGGACGACGATGGACGCATCCTGATCCCCGGCTTCTACGACGATGTAGTGGAGGTATCGAAAAAAGAGCGCAATCTGATGGCGAAGGCACCCTTCTCATTGAAGGATTACAAGAAAGCACTCAACGTGAAGGAGGTGTCCGGTGAGAAAGGGTACAGCACCAACGAGCGTACCGGTATCCGGCCTACGTTCGACGTATGCGGTATCTGGGGCGGCTACACGGGTGAAGGAGCCAAGACGGTACTCCCGTCGAAAGCCTATGCCAAGATCAGCACCCGCCTGGTACCCAACCAGGACCACAACAAGATCGCGAAGCTCTTCGTGAAATACTTCGAGTCGATCGCCCCCAAATCGGTGAAGGTGAGGGTGGAGTACCTCCACGGCGGCCCCTCCTACGTCTGTCCCATCGACCTGCCGGCCTACAAGGCAGCGGAGAAGGCATACAGTGAGGTCTACGGTAAGGAGCCGGTGCCTGTACGTTCCGGCGGCAGCATCCCCATCATCGCCACCTTCGAGGAGATCCTCGGCATCAAATCGGTACTGATGGGCTTCGGGCTGGGTTCCGACGCGATCCACTCACCCAACGAGAGCTTCCCGCTGGAGCAGTTCTATAACGGGATCCGCACCATACCTCTCTTCTATAAGTATTTTGCAGAGCAGATGAAGAGGTAAGAACGACACCCAGGTACAAACAAATGATCCCGCAGCGCCTGCATGTACAGGTGGCTGCGGGATTTTTATTTATGATTGCAGCAATCAGACATTCACATAAGCTGCGTAACGGGTTGTCTCAGTTACCGGCGTGAGTGACAGGTAGCCAGAGATGATGCGCCCCTGCTCCACCCTGAGCGGATGCTCTTCCGCCATCTTCCGGTGAAACAGCAGTCCATAGCCCGGCTTTTTGAAATAATCCACCACGAACCTGCCCTGTCCCTCTGTCACCATATACTGATCATGGAAGATACGCGCCACCATGCCCATATTCATTCGCATATTGATTTCCACGCAGGGCTGCACGCTGAAGCCTTCACCTGTCTGGCAGATCATCATATCCACACCCGCATAACCGGTATAGAAGGGGAAACAGGCAGCCAGTTTCTCCAATAGTGT
>JAAYGM010000081.1 GCA_012727735.1 Bacteroidales bacterium
TCATCACTTCTCCCAGGTTCCCGGTGAGGGTGAGCCTGGCTCCCTTGCCCCTGCTCAGTGAGCTCTCAACAAACAATATCTCACCACCCACGGCCGTCCAGGCCAGGCCTGTCACCACCCCGGCATATTCATTGCCCTGATAGCTGTCCCTGTTGTGTTCCTCGATACCGAGGTATTCATGCAGGTCGGATATTTTAAGCGATTTTGGATAAGCCTCGTCTGAAGCTATCTTCCGCGCTATCTTCCGCATGATCTTGGCTATCTTCTTGTTCAGCTCACGCACACCCGACTCACGGGTGTAGTGTTCCACTATTTTCTGCAATGTAGGCTTGGGGATTCTGAATGCCTTTTTTTCAATACCATGGTTCTCCAGCTCCTTGGGCACGAGATGACGGTAGGCGATCTCGATTTTCTCTTCGGTGATGTATCCGCCCACGTTGATCAGCTCCATCCGGTCGAGCAGCGGCTGGGGTATACTGTTCAGGTTGTTGGCCGTGGCAATGAACAGCACTTTAGACAGATCGTAGTCGATGGAGAGATAATTGTCGTGGAACGCCGAGTTCTGTTCGGGGTCGAGCACCTCCAGCAAGGCGGAGGAGGGATCACCACGGAAATCATTCCCTATCTTATCCACCTCATCCAGTACGAAGACGGGGTTCGATGAACCTGCTTTCTGGATGTTCTGGATAATACGTCCCGGGATGGCACCGATATAGGTGCGGCGGTGACCCCGTATCTCTGCTTCATCATGCAGGCCTCCCAGTGAGACCCGGATGTATTTGCGGTTGATCGCTTCGGCGATTGATTTACCCAATGATGTCTTTCCTACACCCGGAGGGCCGTAAAGACAAAGGATGGGCGCCTTCAGATCACCTTTCAGCTTCAGTACCGCCAGATGTTCAATGATGCGTTCCTTCACTTTCTCCATGCCAAAATGGTCTCTGTCGAGCACCTTCTGTGCATTGTTCAGGTTGAAGTTGTCTTTGGTATATTCCTCCCAGGGAAGCTCAAGGATGGTCTGCAGGTATCCGTACTGGACAGAATAGTCGGGCGACTGCGGATTCAGCCGTTCCATCTTCAGCACCTCCTTCTCGAATATCTCAGCCACCCCGGCACTCCATTTCTTCCCGAGTGCCTTTTTCCGGAATTCGTCTATCTCAATCTGCTGCGTGTTGCCACCCAGTTCTTCCTGGATGGTTTTGATCTGCTGCTGCAGAAAATACTCCTTTTGCTGCTGGTTCAGGTCCTCACGCGTTTTCATCTGGATGTTCATCTTCAGCTCCAGTATCTGCGACTCACGGTTGAGGATCATCAGAAGGCGGTAAGCCTGCTCTTTCTCATCATTCATGTCGAGCAGCTCCTGCTTCTCTCTGCTCCCGATGGGCAGGTTGGTACCGCAATAGCTGATCAGCATATCGGAAAAGGCTTCACTGCTGATGGTCTGCATCAGCTCTTTTGGCGGTTCACCAAGCAGGTGAAGCATATGCAGCATGGCTTCGCGGATGGAATCGAGGATAGCCTTGAACTCCTTGTCCTCTTTCGATGCTTTGACATAATCTTTCATCCTGTAGGTTGCCTTCAGGAAGGGATCTGTTTGCGTGAGTTCAAGCCACTCGAAACGCCTCTTCGCCTGGACGATGATGCTGAAGTTCTCATCACCCAGCTCGATGATTCGTATCACCTCTGCAATCACACCGGTCTGGTAGAGATCATCTCTTCCGGGATCTTCCACGGTGGTGTCTTTTTGACATACCAGGCCAATGTATCGTTGTTTTTTTCCGAGCGATTTGATCAGATCGAGTGATTTTTTTCTTCCTACCGATATAGGGAGGGTGCTTCCCGGAAAAACGATGGTGTTCCGTAAGGGAAGTAAAGGCAGTTTATCCTTCAGGAAGGATGTGTCAATCTCCATGTTGCCGTCGACAAAGTCGGTGGCAATAAAAGAGATGATATTCGTTTCCGAATCTTCTGTAATGGCTGTATGTTTTTTAAATGGATTCATCATAATATTTTTCTCTGTTCTCAGAACAGAAAAATGGCTACTTTTGTTTATAATTACCCTAAACATTGAACAAACTTCGTGCCAAAGAGCGACAAAAAAATAAAGATGATGGCCAATCCCTATTTCCGTTTCAAACAGTTTACCATTTATCACGACAAATGCGCCATGAAGGTGGGTACCGATGGTGTGCTGCTCGGTGCATGGGCCGATACGGAGAACAGGATGAACATCCTGGATGTGGGGACAGGCACCGGTCTTATTGCGCTGATGCTGGCACAGCGCTCTCCTGCAGCATCACTCTGGGCTGTGGACAATGAGGCCTCGGCGCTGGCACAGGCCAAAGAGAATATAGGTAATTCCCCTTTTTCTGAAAGAATAACCCTGGTGGATTCTCCTTTTCAGCAGTATGCAGGGCAGACAGCGCTCTCTTTTGATCTGATTGTTTCCAATCCTCCCTACTTTGCCGACGCCCTGCTGCCACCTGAGAGACAGAGGGCACAGGCAAGACATTCCGTCACACTGACACTCGATGAGCTGCTGTTTTGCTCACGGTGCTGCCTCGCTGAGAGCGGCATCCTCGCTCTTATTCTTCCATACAGCAGGAGTGATGAGTTGGACGAACTGAGTGAAAAGCATGCTTTCTGTTTGAAACGGAAAACAATTGTCTGCCCTCTGCCGGGTCGCAGCCCGAAGCGTATCCTGGTTGAACTGACATTACAACAGACCCCCCGGACTGTCAACCGGTCACTGATAATTGAAGAAACACGACACCATTACACCCGGGAGTTTACAGACCTGGTGGGCGATTTCTATCTTAATCTTTAATTTAAAAGAGCCCACCGTTTTTAAAATTGTTTATTATTTAATGATTTGTTATTATCTTTGTTGTCTTACGTAGTAGAAAATCAATAATTTTAAAGCGATGAAAAAAATTACTTTACTGGGTTTCCTGATCCTGATTACTTCTTTCCTGATGTCGGGTGCCGACACAATCATGGTGAAACAGACCAAAATCCCCATTTTGATTGACAGAGCGGATAACCTGTTGTTTTATCTGCGTATTGATGCACAGAATACAGAAGAGCTGAGTGAAATCAGATTACTTTTTTCCGAAGATGTCAATCTGGAGGAGATTGAGTCGGTAAAGTTATATTACGGAGGTACTGAGTCTCCACAGCGCATGGGGCAGACACACTTTTCACCCGTGCAGTACATCTCCAGTCACGCTCAGGGCAAAACAAAGGCAGCCAATCCATCTTATTCGGTCAGGGTCGTGGAGGTGCGATCACCCAAAAATGAGGTAACCCTCTCTCCCAATTACTCCCTTTTCCCCGGAATCAATTATTTCTGGATCAGCCTGCAGATGAAACCGGGTAGTTCGCTTTTGTCCGTGATTGATGTAGAAATGACATCAGCGAAACTCGACGGGAAAGATGCACCCCTTGCCTTTGCCACTGAGCGGGCACCACACCGCATGGGTATAGGTGTACGGCATGCGGGTGATGACGGGGTGGCTGCATTCCGCATACCGGGCCTGGTCACCTCCCTGGAGGGGACGTTGCTGGCTGTCTATGATGTACGTCATAACAGCAGCGTGGACTTACAGGAATATGTGGATGTGGGATTGAGCAGAAGCACCGACAAGGGACAGACATGGGAAAAGATGCGCCTTCCGCTCAGCTACGGAGAGTATGGCGGAATGCCCAAAGCACAGAACGGTGTGGGTGATCCTGCCATTCTTGTGGATGAGAAAACAGGTGCTATCTGGATTATCGCTCTCTGGACACATGGTATGGGCAACGGCCGTGCATGGGTCAACTCGATGGATGGCAACGGCAAGGAGACGACCGGACAGCTGGTGGTGACAAAAAGTACCGATGATGGCAAAACCTGGTCCGATCCTGTCAATATTACTGAGCAGGTGAAGGATCCGTCGTGGAATCTGCTTTTACAGGGACCCGGCATGGGGATTACGATGCTGGATGGCACGCTGGTTTTTCCCATTCAGTTCATCGATTCAACCAGAATTCCCAATGCCGGTGTGATGTACAGTAAGGATCAGGGTGAAACCTGGAAAATCCATTCACTGGCCCGCACCAACACAACAGAAGCACAGGTGGCGGAAGTGGAGCCGGGTGTGCTGATGCTCAACATGCGTGACAACCGTGGCGGAAGCCGCGCTGTGGCTGTTACCAGCGATCTGGGTAAGACCTGGAGCGAACACCCTTCCTCACGCAGTGTGCTGCAGGAGCCGGTATGTATGGCCAGCCTGATTAACGTGAGAGCAAAAGAGAATGTACTGGGACGGGATATTCTGCTCTTTTCAAATCCCAACTCCACCCAACATCGCAACCATATCACCATCAAGGCGAGCCTCGATGGCGGGCTTACCTTTCCTGAGGAGTACCAGCTGCTGCTGGATGAGGATTTTGGATGGGGTTACTCATGCCTGACGATGGTAGATGAGGAGACCGTTGGTATTCTCTACGAGAGCAGCGTGGCACACATGACTTTTCAGGCTGTGAAGCTGAGCGAGATTGTCAGGATGCATAAATAAAACTGCGACAGAAGCGGATAATTTCAGAATAATGCGTCAAAAAAGAACAAATCATTTCCGATAAACCATAAAAAGTAGTAATTTTGGCGTTTTAAAAATAGGAATCGTGAAAGAAGTGATCACCATCAAAGACAAACAGTTTGATCTGTTTATAGAAGAAGAGGTTATTGAACAGGGTATTCAACGTATTGCAGAACGGATGAATACCGAGCTTGCCGGGAAGAACCCTGTTTTCCTCGCGGTGCTGAACGGCGCTTTCATGTTCGCAGGTGAACTGATGAAAGAGGTCACCATACCAAGTGAAATCACATTTGTCCGCCTTGCATCGTATCAGGGGACGGCGACAACAAACAGGGTGCAGGAGGTTCTCGGACTGAATGAAAGCATCAGGGGCCGCTCAGTGGTGATTGTGGAAGATATCGTGGATAGCGGCAATACGATGGTTTCACTGCTGAAGGAGCTTGAAAAACACGGGCCGGAAGAGATTAAGATTGCAACGCTGCTCTTTAAACCTGCCGCATTGCAACAGCAGCTGCATCTCGATTATGTCGCCCTCGAAATCCCCAACGATTTTATTGTGGGTTACGGATTGGATTATGACGGATACGGAAGAAATCTGAAAGATATTTATAAGGTGAAATAAGATTTCTTCTCTTATTCTAGTCAGATAATGTTAATTTTCTCATATTCAATTGTTGGTACTATTAAATAATCTAATTTCAAGATTTTTCTTCTGAAAATTGAATGTGATACGAAAAAAATACCTATTTTTGCATTAGAAGCAGATTTGAACAAACAAGAAGTAGATAAAAATTATTCAAGATGGACAAAGATGAAGTAAAAAAATCGCCAAAAGCGAATTTGGAAGTGCATAAAGGCACATATATCCTGATGGGATTTGTGCTTGGTATATCGCTTCTTTTCTTCGCTTTTGAATGGTCGACGAAAACATCTAAACTGGACGAGAATGTGCTGGTACAGGATGTTTTGGCCGAAGAAGAAATTGAGATTACTCGTCGTGACCCAACTCCTCCCCCTCCCCCTCCGCCACCTGAGCCGGAAACACCCGAGATCATTGAAGTGGTAGAAGAAAAAGTGGAAACAAAACTGGAGATACAGGTCGAGGATGATCAGTCTCAGCGACAGATGGAAGCCTACGTTCCGCCCCCACCACCAAAACCCAAACAGGAAGAGGTGACCGAAGAGATTTTCGTCGTTGTGGAAAACCAGCCTGAATTTCCCGGAGGAAACACAGCCATGATGAAGTTCCTTGGTGACAACATCAAGTATCCTGTAATTGCACAGGAGAACGGTATCCAGGGCAGGGTTATCTGTAACTTCGTGGTTGAGAAAGACGGAAGCATCACAGACGTGCAGGTTGTACGTGGTGTGGACCCGTCGCTCGACAGAGAAGCCGTTCGTGTTATTCAGCAGATGCCTCGCTGGAAACCGGGAAAACAACGTGGACAGGCAGTGCGTGTTCGCTTTACATTGCCGGTAGTATTCCGCCTGCAGAACTGATATTTTAAGAAATTGCATAGAAAGCTGCTTTTGTAACCCAAAAGCAGCTTTTTTCACTCAATCTATTTCCTGTTTTCGCATTATTTTCCAATCAAATAAATGTGATTCCATGACCAGTAAAGTAGCTCTTTTCGAAAAAAGAATAGGAGAAGCCTTAGAGGAAGTGTTAAACGGTGAACAACCCCGGACATTGTTCGATCCGGCAAGGTATATTCTGTCGCTCGGGGGCAAAAGGCTCAGGCCGTTGTTGACACTCATGGCTGTTGATCTTTTCGGGGAAGAGCCGGAGATCGCTCTCAATCCTGCACTGGCTATTGAGATATTCCACAATTTCTCACTGCTGCATGATGACCTGATGGACAAGTCAGATATGCGGCGCGGAAACCCTACTGTACACAAAAAATGGAACGCCAACAGCGCGATTCTCTCGGGTGATGCCATGGTAATCGAATCCTACAGATACATCGCCAAAGTCCCTGCGGAACATCTCCCTGCTGTTTTGCATATCTTTACCACAACGGCGATGGAGATATGTAAGGGACAACAATATGACATGGATTTTGAGCAACGTCTGGATGTGTCGGAAGCTGAATATCTGGAGATGATACGGCTGAAAACGGCTGTACTCATTGGTGGTGCATTGAAAATTGGCGCAGTTCTGGCGAATGCTTCTTCACAGGATGCCGATGCCCTTTACCAGTATGGCATTCACATAGGACTTGCTTTTCAGTTAAAAGATGACTTGCTGGATGTGTATGGTGATCCGAAAACTTTCGGGAAAAAAATCGGGGGAGATATTCTCGCCAACAAAAAGACTTACCTGTTGATTAAAGCGCTGAAAAATGCCAATGCAACCCAGAGAAAAGAAATTGAGCAGTTGCTGTCAGCCACCTCGTTTGATCCGGAAACGAAAATCAAGTTTGTTAAAAATGTTTACGATGATTTAAATTTAAAGACCATTTCAGAGAATCTCATAGAAAAGTATTACCTTGCATCGTTGGATTGTCTTTCATCAATCAATGTGTCAGATGACCGCAAGAGAGATCTGGTTGAGCTGTCAGAGAATCTGATGTACAGAGAAAAGTAAATTTCGTTTAAAGTTGCCTATGCCCTATCGCAGATTACCTAATACTGATAATGCCCGTATCAAAGCATTGAAAATAGCTGTGGAAAAAGCAGAGGAGACGGATTTCCAGGAGTTATCCATTTCGCTCAATCTTCTTACAGAAGCAAAAAATGTGTCTGCTCATTTCGAACACCTTTGTTTCCGCTATCAACAGTTGTATGATACACAGGTGAAAGCGAATAAACATTTTCTCGGAAAGGTAAAAAATGCACGGATGTATCTCTCTCATTTCATACAGGTGATGTATCTCTCCGTGATGCGAGCCGAGATAAAAGAATCGCATCTGTCTCTTTACGGGCTGGAAGATACGAACATGATCCTGCCGGATTTATCATCCAATGAGCTGTTGCTGGAATGGGGTGATAAGATTATCAGGGGAGAACATGCACGTACTTCGCAGGGAGGGGTACCCATATATAATCCATCCATTGCCAAGGTGAAGGTGATGTTCTCACTCTTCAAAGATGGCTATCAGACTCAGAAGTTACATCAGAAAGCCACGACACGCGTATTGAATGAGGTCGCCGATTACCGGGAGATTGTTGATAAGGTGATTTTTGAGATCTGGGAAGAGGTGGAAAAATATAACATGAATCTGCCTGTGGAACAACGTCTGGACAGGAACCGGCAATACGGTGTTGTCTACTACTACAGAAAGGGAGAGAGTGTAGAATGAATATCATTGACACACATGCCCATCTGTTTGCGGAGGATTTTCACGACGATTTGAATGAAGTGGTGTCACGTGCCAGACAGGCAGGTGTGGAGAAGGTGTTGCTGCCCAATATAGATGAGACAACCATTGGTGAATTGAGGAAGGCAGTGGCTCATCATCCCGGTTACCTGCTGCCCATGATGGGTCTTCATCCTACCAGTGTGACCCGGGAATGGAAGAGACAACTCCACACGATCCGTCAGGAGATGAACAGCAACAGTTATGTTGCCGTGGGTGAGATAGGGATAGATCTCTATTGGGACCAATCATTGAAGGAGGAACAGATCAATGTCTTTGAGGAACAACTGAAATGGAGTATTGAGAAAGATCTGCCTGTGGCGATTCATTTCCGGAATGCGACCCGGGAGGTGGTGAAAAGTATCAGGAGAGTAGGAGAGGAGCACTTAAGAGGTGTTTTTCATAGTTTCGGCGGATCGAAGGAGGAGCTGGATGCAATATTGCAATTGAAAAACTTCAGGGTGGGTATTAACGGAGTGGTCACGTTTAAGAACTCCGGGCTGTCTGAGACACTTCGGCATTGTCCGCAGGAGAAGGTCATCCTTGAAACAGACTCTCCCTGGCTTACCCCCGTCCCCTTTAGAGGTAAAAGAAACGAGCCGGCCTATCTCACATTTGTTTTGAAACAAATAGCAGCGATATGGCAGGAAACAGAAGCGTATGTTGCAGAGCGGACAAACCGGAATGCAATTGAATTATTCAATATTGTGAGATGAGATTGTTGCCCTTGTAAGCAGAATGAGGCGTAATTTTCAATTAATTAAAATAAATTCTCTTTGAAGTAGCATATAATCGATAAATTCAGTAATTTTGCCTCCCGAATGAGACGCAAATAAAATATTTTTTGTAATTTGCACCCGTTTTTGGGAAGAGTCCGTTTGGAGAGGTGCTCGAGTGGTTGAAGAGGCACGCCTGGAAAGCGTGTATACGCCAAAAGTGTATCGCGGGTTCGAATCCCGCTCTCTCCGCTTTTTTTGTAAAAGGAAAAAGTCAAATTAATCCTGTTTTGAAAGTAGAGACAAAATCAATTATTAATACAACAACAATTAAAGATCATTAATCAACAAAATTGAACACACAATGAAAAAGTTATTTGCAATTTTAGCAATCTTCGGAATGATGTCTGTAGGATTGTCATCGGTTCTTTTAGCTCAAGAGACCACTCCCGCTGAACAAACAGAACAAGTTGCCTCCGCCCCTGTTGAAACAGCAAGCGCAGCTGTTCAAGAAACAACAAACGGAGGATTTCACCAGGCACTGAAGACAAAATTTATTGAGGGTGGTGCAGGCTTCATGAGTTTGATTGCCATCGCTCTGATCCTTGGTCTTGCCTTCAGTCTCGAAAGAATTATCTACCTTAGTCTGGCAGATGTGGATCCGAAACCTTTCCTGGGAAAAATAGGTGATGCTCTTGACAGAGGTGATGTAGAAGCTGCCAAGGATGTAGCTCGAAATACAAGAGGTCCTGTTGCTTCCATCGTTTATCAGGGTCTTCTCCGTTTAGATCAGGGTGCCGATGTAGTGGAACGTTCTATTGTTTCCTATGGTGGCGTACAATCAGGATTGCTGGAAAGAAACCTTTCATGGATCACTCTCTTTATCGGTCTTGCTCCTTCACTCGGATTCCTCGGTACTGTAATAGGTATGGTGCAGGCTTTTGATGATATCCAGAGAGCTGGTGATATGAGCCCGACGATTGTTGCCGGTGGTATGAAAGTAGCTTTGATCACAACCGTAGGTGGTTTGATCGTTGCCTTGATCCTTCAGGTGATTTATAACTATATCCTCACCAAAATGGAAGGTATCCTGAACAAGA
>JAAYGM010000082.1 GCA_012727735.1 Bacteroidales bacterium
CACGCGAACCGACCGGTTATCGCATTCAAGATCAATATTTTTCGTCAAAACAAAACTGGATAGGGCAAGAGCGTGCCATTACCCTACCAAAGCGAAAGAAATCCTTTGTGGATCAATATTTTTTACTAACAAAAAAACGCCTGATTAGAGGCGACTAAATCAATCATCATTGTATGAAGGTCATGAAATTCGGAGGGTCATCCGTAGGAAGTCCCGAAAGTCTGAAAAAGGTCAAGGATATTATTGAAGGGGAGAAAGAACCTGTCATCGCGGTGATCTCAGCCCTGGGAGGCGTGACCGACCGACTGCTGCTGGCAGCCGATTTCGCACTGCACAACAACACCGGTTATAAAACACTTCTGGAGGAGATGATCGCACGTCATGAAGAGATGATCAACACCATGATCGCTTCTCCTTCCGACAAAGAGGAGGTGCAGGAAAAAATACAGCAGCTCTTCGATGACCTGCGCAATATCCTGCGTGGCGTCTTCCTCATCGGTGATCTCTCGCAGAAAACATCCGACAAGATTGTCAGTTACGGTGAACGGCTCTCCTCACTGATCATCAGCAAAGTGATCGGGGGAGCACAACTGTATGACTCCACGGAGTTCATCAAGACTAACAAACAGTTCAGCAACCACATCCCCGATCTGATCCAAACCAATGAGCTGATACAGAAAACCTTCTCAACCATGCCGCCGCCACAGGTGGCGATCGTGCCCGGCTTCATTGCATCGAGCTGTGACGACGGTGATATCACCAACCTGGGTCGTGGCGGATCGGATTACACGGCTGCCATCATCGCCGCAGCGATGAATGCTTCTGTGCTGGAGATCTGGACCGATGTGGACGGGTTTATGACGGCCGATCCAAAGATCATCAACTCGGCCTATGTCATCGAGGAGCTTTCTTTTACGGAGGCGATCGAGCTCTCCAACTTCGGGGCGAAGGTGATCTATCCGCCCACCATCTTCCCGGTCTACCACAAGAACATCCCTATCTACGTGAAAAACACTTTCCGGCCGGAGTCGGAGGGCACACTGATACGCAACATACAGCCCACACGGAACGGAAAGATCATCAAAGGGATCTCATCGATCAATGATACGGCGCTCATCACGATACAGGGACTGGGGATGGTAGGCGTGATTGGGGTGAACAAACGGATATTTACGGCACTGGCCGATAATGGCATCAGCGTCTTTATCGTCTCCCAGGCATCATCGGAAAACAGCACCTCCATTGGCGTTCGTACGCAGGATGCCGCGATTGCGCAGAAAGTACTCAATCATGCGTTCGCTTATGAGATCGCGATGGGCAGTATCAACGAGATCATCGTTGAGTATGATCTGGCAACGATAGCCATTGTGGGGCAGAACATGAAACATGTGCCCGGCATCGCCGGTAAGTTCTTCGGTGCCCTGGGCAGAAACGGTATCAGCGTCGTCGCGCTGGCACAAGGAGCAGGAGAAACCAATATCTCCTGTGTGATTGCCAAAACGGATCTGAAGAAAGCGCTCAACGTGATCCACGACTCTTTCTTCCTCTCACCCTATCAGGAGCTGAACCTCTTTGTCATCGGTACCGGAACGGTAGGTAGCAGGCTGCTTGAACAGATACGCCAGCAACAGACTACGCTCAAGCAGCAAAACAAGCTGAGAGTGAACATCGTAGGTATTGCCAATGGTCGCAAGGCCCTCTTTTCACGCGAAGGGATATCGCTGGAGGGATACTTCGACAACCTGATGGAGAACGGCGTGAAAAGCTCTCCGGAAAGAATAAAGAAGGAGATATTGAAGATGAACATCTTCAACTCCGTCTTTGTCGATTGCACGGCGAGCCCGGGTATCGCGGAGTTGTACGACGAGCTGATGGCGAAGAACATTTCGGTGGTCACTGCCAACAAGATTGCTGCATCATCAGACTACGACAACTATTATCATCTGAAGGAGACAGCACGGAAAAGCGGTGTGAAATTCCTCTTCGAGACCAATGTAGGCGCCGGGCTCCCTATCATCAACACGATGAACTCTCTGATCAACTCGGGTGACAGAATCGTTAAGCTGGAGGCGGTGCTCTCCGGCACACTTAATTTTATCTTCAACACAATCAGTGAAGAGGTTCCCTTCAGTAAAGCGATAAAGATGGCGGTGGAGGCACAGTTCGCCGAGCCTGATCCGCGCATCGACCTGAGCGGGCTGGATGTGACACGCAAGCTGGTGATCCTCTCCCGTGAGGCAGGTGCCCGGGTCGATCAGTCGGATGTGACGAAGAACCTTTTTGTGCCGCACGACTATTTTGAGGGTAGCCTCGATCATTTCTGGCAGACCATCTCAGCCCTCGATGAATCATTTGAAGCACGCCGCAAGGAGCTGGCGAAAGAGGAGAAGAAGCTTCGTTTTGTCGCCTCGTATGACAACGGTGACTGTGAAGTGGGACTGCGTGAGGTGGAGAAAGGACATCCCTTCTACGACCTGGAAGGAAGCAACAACATCATCATGATCACCACCGAACGTTATAATGAGTACCCGATGGTGATCAAGGGTTACGGTGCGGGCGCCAACGTGACGGCTGCAGGGGTCTTTTCGGACATCATCTCTATTGCCAACATCAGATAATTATGACCTCAAAAAACATCATCATACTGGGCGACGGCATGGCCGATGAACCCATCGCCGCCCTGGGAGGCAGAACACCGCTGCAGGCAGCCCATACCCCTTATATGGACCTGTTGGCACGAAAAGGAAGAAATGGTCTGCTCAACACGGTGCCCGAAGGCTTCGCCCCGGGGAGTGAGATTGCCAACCTTTCGGTCCTGGGCTACGATATCCCTTCTGTCTATGAAGGACGGGGTGTGCTGGAGGCAGCCAGTATGGGTGTGGAAATTCTCCCCGGAGAGATGGCCATGCGGTGCAACCTGGTATGTGTCGATGGTGATCAGCTGATCAACCATTCTGCAGGTCATATCTCGACAACCGAAGCCACCGAGCTGATACTGTTCCTGAACGAAAAAACAGGGAGTGATCTCTTTCACTTTTACCCCGGAGTCTCCTACCGTCACCTGCTGAAAATGCGGGGGGGAGATAAACGAATCTGCTGTACACCTCCTCA
Organism: Bacteroidales bacterium; assembly: GCA_012727735.1. Classification (GTDB taxonomy): domain Bacteria; phylum Bacteroidota; class Bacteroidia; order Bacteroidales; family Dysgonomonadaceae; genus Proteiniphilum. Next base: position 3,112 of record JAAYGM010000082.1, read on the forward strand.
CGATATACCCGAGACCCCTTTCCTGCCACATCTTATTCAGCCGGAAAATGAGGAGGCAGCGTTCACCGCCGAAGCGCTGAACAGGTTGATCCTTACATCACAGGAGCTGTTACCCGACCATCCCGTCAATAAAAAACGTGTGGCAGAGGGGAAGCATCCGGCCAACAGCATCTGGCCCTGGTCCCCCGGCTATCGCCCTCAGATGCAACCCCTCAGCAAGATATATCCGATAAAAAGTGGTGCCGTGATCTCGGCAGTCGACCTGATCAGGGGCATTGGCGTGTATGCCGGGCTGGAGGTAATCATGGTGGAGGGTGCCACGGGACTCTACGACACGAACTACGAAGGAAAAGCAGCAGCTGCGCTGAAAGCGCTGAAGGAGAAGGATTTTATCTACCTTCATATCGAAGCCAGTGATGAGGCGGGACATGAAGGGGATGTGGCGCTGAAGGTGAGAACGATTGAGGACCTGGATGCACGCATCGTCAGAACGATCTATGAGGAGTCCCTGAAATGGAATGAGCCGGTGACCATCACTATCCTGCCCGATCATCCTACACCCTGCGCCATACGTACACATACAAGAGATGCGATCCCTTTTCTTATCTGGCACAGGGAGATGCAACCCGACAGCGTACAGTCGTACGACGAGTTTGCCGCCAGAGAGGGGAGCTATGGTCTGCTCCATGGCGACCAGTTGATGAAAGCGATATTCAAATAATTCAAGCTGAGAGCTGAATGCTATATATTCACCAATAAAAGCTGATGGCTAAAAGCTGACAGCTGAGAGCAAAAAAATATGCAATACTACAGCACCCAAAAACAAGTCCCCATGGTCTCACTACGTGAAGCCGTCGTAAAAGGACTGGCACCGGACAGGGGTCTTTATATGCCCGAAACCATCGGTCAGTTGTCATCATCTTTCTACGACGGGATCACCGGCATGAGCCTGACAACCCTTGCCCAGCACGTCGCCCGATCATTCTTCGGAGAAGATATACCGCAAAAAGAGCTGGATGCAATTGTGGGAGACACCCTCAATTTTGATATCCCGCTTGTTAAGGTAGAAGAGGGAATTTACGTCCTGGAACTGTTTCATGGCCCCACCTTTGCCTTCAAGGATGTGGGTGCGCGCTTTATGGCAAGGATGCTTTCCTATTTTGTAAAAAAGAAGCAGCAGGAGGATGTCAAGGTGCTGGTAGCCACCTCGGGTGATACCGGGAGCGCTGTGGCCAACGGCTTCCTGGGAGTGGAGGGGATACAGGTGTTCGTGCTCTATCCTTCGGGAAAGGTGAGTGATATACAGGAGGCACAGTTCACCACGCTGGGACAAAACATCGTCGCCCTGGAGATAGACGGTACCTTCGATGACTGCCAGGCACTGGTGAAAGCGGCGTTCATGGATGAGGAGCTGAACATACAGCTGAACCTCACTTCGGCAAACTCCATCAACGTGGCACGGTTCCTGCCCCAGTCGTTCTATTATTTCCACGCCTATGCACAGCTGCTGAAGCAGGCACAGGCACCCCCGGAGAAGGTGGTTTTCTCCGTACCCAGCGGCAACCTGGGCAACCTCACCGCCGGTCTCTTCGCCAAACGGATGGGTCTGCCGGCAGACCGTTTCATCGCTGCCCACAACCGCAACGATGTGTTTCGTGATTATCTCCAAACGGGAAAATATTCGCCGAGAGCATCGGTACAGACCGTGGCCAACGCAATGGATGTGGGGGCACCGAGTAACTTCGACCGTATCCTCGATCTGTATGATCATGATCATCAGGCTATTGCAAATGATATATCTGCCTATCGGTACGACGACGGGGAGATCAAAAAAACCATCAGGAGCGTGCATCAAAATATAAACTATCTGCTTGATCCACACGGAGCCTGTGCCTACCTCGCTCTAAAGGAGGGTTTGCAGACCGGGGAAACAGGCATCTTCCTTGCTACGGCCCATCCGGCGAAATTCAGGGAGACGGTGGAGGAATGTCTTGGCGAACAGATACGGATTCCGGAAGCACTGGAAGCATTTATGCAACGAAAAAAAGAGACACACACCCTCTCAAACGACTTCAATCTCTTTAAAAAAGCCTTAATCAACCTGTCTTAAGTTTCTTTTTATTAATTTTGCTGCAAATTAATTCATTAATGAGTAGTTTTGCCGGTAAAAACCATAGGCTACCTGCTTTTTCCGCATGAGGCAAATAATACGATATATCTTTATCCTCGTCCTGTTGACGTTCTCTTTTCAATGCTCATCTGTACGTAAGGCGAGTATTGCTACAGATCAGACAGGCCGCGTTGCTGCATCGGAAGCACTCCTTCCCGACATTGTGGTCGAGGATGCCGGCATAGAACCACTCCTTTCTGACAGCCTGGCACAAAAGATCACCGCGGAGGAGGTACAGGTGCCGGACAGCCTGCAGCAAGAGAATCCTCTGCTGCCCGACACGACCAGACAGATTGCCCTGACCGACTCCACCATTCTTGCAACAGACTCCATCAGCACTATGCCGGCCGATTCGACAGAAATGCCGGCTGCGCAGGATACGGTCCTGCAAAAGCAGACACTGCAGGCCGCCGTGTTCTATACCGCCCAGGACTCTATCATCTTCACCGGCGACAACATGGGTTATCTCTATGGTGATGCCGATATTAAATATGGTGAGATGGGCATCAAAGGGGAACAGATCGTCATGGATATGGATAGCAGCGTGATCGAATCGACGTTCGGTCTGGACTCCCTGGGTGAGGAGTTTGGTTATCCGGTCTTCTCGGAAGGAGGTACCGAATATGAGATGAAGAAGGTACGCTATAACTTTGAAACAAGGAAAGCCTTTATCAACCATGTCATCACACAACAGGGAGAAGGGCATATTGTAGCCAACGAGGCAAAAATGAATGCCGACAACTCCTTCTATATGCGGAATGCAAAATATACCACCTGCGATAATCACGATCATCCCCATTTCTACCTGAACCTCTCAAAAGCCAAGGTGCGGCCTGACAAGGATGTGGTCACCGGCCCTGCCTGGCTGGTGGTAGCAGACGTACCGCTCTTTCCGGTGGTGCTGCCTTTCGCCTTCTTTCCATTTACCAAAACCTACTCCTCGGGGATCATCATGCCCAGTTATGGTGATGAGATGTCACGTGGTTTCTACCTGCAGAACGGCGGTTACTACCTGGCACTGAGCGATTACATCGACATGGCCTTTACCGGAGAGATATACACCAAGGG
>JAAYGM010000083.1 GCA_012727735.1 Bacteroidales bacterium
GTATAATATTGCGATCATGTATGATGAGATGGAAGAGCATGACAGTGCACTCACCTATTATGAGCGTTTTCTGAAGACAGCTCCGCCGGAAGTGGATGTTGATTCCGGTCCGGCCAATCGGTCCGAACTGGAGCAGATGACAACCACGCAGATCTACTATATAGCTGCAGCACAGAGAGTGCGGGAGCTTAAAAAATCGATGTTCCTCAAAAATGGAGCGGAGAGTAGATAAGCCGTCTGATCAATTGAAAAGATCATCGATACCCTCACTTTCAATCATGGGATCGTTGTCGCGATAAAAATCAGCTGAGTAGCGATCCGATCCGATACAAGGATTAAAATCTGCGGGTATCTCAAATTGACCGTTGTCGCTATAGTTCAGTTCCGGATCGGCATAGATCTTCTGGTAAAAGATACCATGAATGGGCAGTGCCATGCTTGCTCCCTGTCCGTAAGCCATCCGGTCGAAATGGATGGAACGTTCCTCCCCACCTACCCAGCATCCGGCCACCAGGTTGGGTGTGAACGACATGAACCACCCGTCGGAGTTATTGTTCGTAGTGCCGGTTTTACCGCCCATCTGCCCTTTCAGGTTATAGATCCGCCGCAGACGGCTGCCCGTACCGCCATCCACAACAGCTTTCAGCATGTCCAGCATCTTGTAGGAGGTTGATTCACTGAAGATCTCCTTCATGCGGGGAACGAAGCTGCCCACCTCGTTGCCGAAAGAGTCCTCGATGCGTGTCACCAGCACAGGCTCCACGCGGATACCACGGTTGATGAAGGAGGAGTAGGCGCCCACCATCTCGAAGACTGAGGCGTCGTTCGGTCCCAGTGCCAGCGAGACCACCGGATCGGCAGGGGTCTTCAGCCCGAACGACTGCAACATCCTGGCAAAGGCATAGGGGGAGAACTGCTTCATCAGATAGGCGGTGACCCAGTTGCTGGAGTTTTGCAATCCCCACTTGATCGTCACAAACTGACCGCTGCCATGACCCGGATTTCGTGGAGTCCACGCTTCACCTGTTTCGGTCATCAGTGTCACCGGACCGTGGATCATCCCGTCGCAGGGGGTAAGCCCCTCTTCCATTGCCAGCGTGTAGAGATAGGGTTTGATGGTGGAACCTATCTGCCGTTTGCCGGTGGAGACCATGTCATATTTGAAGAACTTGAAATTGGGCCCGCCTACGTATGCCTTCACATGTCCCGTCAGGGGATCCATCGCCATGAACCCGGTGCGGAGGAAGTTCTTGTGATAGCGGATCGAATCCCACGGTGTCATCAGCGTGTCTATCTCCCCCTGCTCCCATGAGAAGACTTTCATCTCGACCGCCTTTTCCTTGAAGTTCTTCATGATGGCGGCATCGTTCATGCCGTTTTTCTTCAGGATACGGTAACGGTCGGTCTGCTTCATGGCTGTGGCGAGCAGTTCTTCAACCTGATCGCTTACGTCACTCGAGTAGGGAGCGTACTTCTTACCCGCTTTCTCGCGGAAGAACTGTTCCTGCAGATATCCCCCCATATGTTCTCTCACGGTTGCTTCGGCATGACGCTGCATACGTGAATTCAAGGTTGAGTATATTTTCAGTCCATCGGTATAGATATCATAATTGGACCCATCCGCTTTTTTGTTCTTCTTACACCACCCGTAAAGCGGATCATCCTGCCAGGCAAGAGAGTCTTCGGTGAATTGTTGCTTTTGCCAGGAGGCATAATTTTTCCTCTCCGGTTTCACCGCCATCATGATTTTGGCCAGATGCTGACGATAGTAGGGTGCATCATTATCCACATGACTGGTGCGGTTGAAATCTATGGTGAGAGGGAGCTGCTTCAATGAATCACTTTCCTGCCGTGTGAGATGTCCGGCTTTCTGCATTTGCGATAATACCACGTTGCGGCGTTCACGGGTGATCTCGGCACGACGTACGGGGTTGTAGTAAGAGGAGTTTTTTAACATCCCTATCAGCATGGCCGACTCTTCCACATTCAGCTCGTTGGGTGATTTATTGAAATATGTGCGGGCTGCCGACTCAATACCCACTGCATTGTAGTTAAAATCATATTTGTTCAGATAAA
>JAAYGM010000084.1 GCA_012727735.1 Bacteroidales bacterium
GTCCACACCGGCAATTGCAGAAGGAACAGTACCGTCCTCAGGGGAAATTGTAGTAGGATAACCCAATGATGCTAATTTGTCATAGAGAGCAGAGATATTGGCATTGCCGTTGGCATCAGTGACAAGACCGCCGGCAAATGTATCCATTGAGAAACCATTCTTTGCAGCGTTTGCAGCATTAATCTGTGCCTGATATTGTACCATACCACCATTGGTAGGCATGTTAGTAAAGAATACAAGAGGCAGGTTTCCTGAGAAAAGACCGGTACCACCACGCACTTTCAGGTTCCTGTCACCAAAAGTATCCCATACAAAACCTACACGGGGAGAGAAGATGACACTTGCTGATGGCCACTTACCGGTGTCGACACGACGACCGGAATAGTCAATATCATAGATCGCTTTGTTCGTCATCAGGTCATTGTTGTTGAAGAAGAGTCCATCGATACGAAGACCGTATGAAAGTTTGAATCTTTCGCTGACACTCCAGTCGTCCTGCGTATAAACGCCAATTTTGTTACTTCTCACACGAGCTGCAGGATTGCTTTCTCCATCGTAACCATAAGTAAGGTTAACAATTTCAGGTGTTCCTCCGGTTAAGAAGTCATCGAGACTGGAGTAGCGATAGTAACCGGTACCGTTACGCATATAGGCATTATCTGCCATCTTATATTCGTAAGCAATACCTCCGACGATTTTATGATTCCCTAAATAATAGGTCATTTCGTCTTTGATGTTCAATACATTGTTGTGGACACCGTTGTTCCAGGTAAAAAGTTCGTAACCCAAAGACATATAGGCTTGTCCATCTTGCAGGATGTCGATGAAAGGGAATTCTGATGAATTCGTTCCGCGGATATCGTCAAGTTTTGAATAGGTAGCCAGGAATTGGTTGGAGAGGTTATCCGACAGACGGCTGTTCAGGTCAAAAGAGAATGAATGAACGAGGTTATCCATCGAATACATCGAGTTGGCAAATGACATGGAGGCTTGCGACATTCTGGCCTCCGACATACGGGTGCCTCCATCCATGGAACTGGCATTGGGCGATATCCATGAAAGGTTTTTGGTGTAGTTGTAACGCAACGCCAGACGATGTTTGTTTGTGATATTCCAATCCAGACGGGCAAGAAGTTTGCTGTTGCTTTCATCAGCCGGGAAGTTGGTGTAAGAACCCGTTTCGTATCCATATTCACTTCTAACAAAATCAGAAACTCTCTTCAGATCACTTTCTGTGGTACGGGAGATATAATTGTCCGGATCAGCAACACCATCTGTTGAAGGTCTCCAGCGATTGGCTATTGTTGGCGTTTTGGCCATTTCAGCGTTTACGAAGAAGAACAATTTGTTTTTGATGATGGGACCACCCATGGTGAAACCGTAGGTTGTATTACGGTCTTTTTCACGTGCACCCTGAATCTGCTGGCCTTTTACCGCATCACCACGCAGGTTTTCATTCCTATGAAAAACGTAAGCACTGGCTTTGAAGGTATTGGTACCCGATTTTGTGATCGCGTTCACCCCACCACCAATAAAGTTTGTCTGACGCACATCGTAGGGTGCGATCACAACCTGCATCTCTTCGATCGCTTCAATAGAGATGGGGTTGCCTCCACCGGGAAGTCTGTCGCTCAGACCGAAGTTGTTATTGAAATTAGCTCCATCCACCGTAAAGTTGGCCGTACGACCATCTGTACCGGCAAAGCTCATACCATTGCCTCCATAAGGTGAAAGGCGGGTAATGTCCATGATACTACGGCTTACCGTAGGCATATTGGCTATCTGTGTGTTTGTGATATTCGTCACTGCCCCGGTTTTCTCAGTAGGGAATTTCGTGCGAAGTGCCGTAACCACAACTTCATCCAATGTTTTTGACTCTTCAGTGAGTACAACATTCAATACATAGTTTTCACCCAGGCTCAGCGTAATGTTGTTGGTTGTGCTTGTACCATATCCAATGTAGGAAATTTCCACGGTATAAGGTCCGCCTACACGCATACCGTTTAGGTTTAACCGTCCCTCCATGTTGGTTACAGTAGCATAAGTTGTTCCCGAAGGTTGGTGTGTGGCAATCACTGTTGCACCAATCACAGCTCCTTCAGCATCGGTAACCCGTCCAGTCATACTGGAGGTAGTTACCTGAGCTTGCAAAACAGTAGCGAGCATCACAAAAAGAGCTACTGCCAAAAACCTCATTTTTTTCACCATAAATTCAATATTTAAGTTTTAATACCTATTTGACTCAATTTAATTCTGCACAAAAGTAATATAAATTAATGTAATTAATGTTACGTTTCGGTTACGTTTTTTCAATTGCTGATGCATACGATTGTACTGATAACTACACGATTAAAACCATTTTCGTATATATTCTACCCATATTGAAAGAAAATGACAGAAAACGACACGTTAACCGAATTTTATAAAAGAAAAAAAGCGTATAACTATCAAATTCTCATTTTCAGTTATACGCTTTATGAGGGATGTACATTAATGGTCAGCCTAAGGCTGCATCTTTACATTTATTACATCATTCCACCCATTCCGCCGCCCATTGGCATCTGCGGAGCAGGATTGTCTTCTTTGATATCGGTGATCACACACTCAGTGGAGAGGAACATACCTGCTATGGAAGCGGCATTTTCCAACGCTACACGGGTTACTTTTGCCGGATCGATTACACCTGTTTCGTACAGGTTCTCATACTGATCCAAACGGGCATTGTATCCGTAGTCACCTTTGCCTTCACGCACCTTCTGTACGATCACTGCTCCTTCTTTGCCTGAATTGACCACAATCTGACGAAGTGGTTCCTCAATGGCACGTTTCACGATCTCAATACCGGTGGTTTCATCTTCGTTATCACCTTTCAGGCCTTCGAGGGCATCAATCGCACGGATGTAGGCGACGCCTCCTCCCGGAACGGTTCCTTCTTCCACAGCGGCACGGGTTGCTGACAATGCATCCTCAACACGATCTTTCTTCTCTTTCATTTCCACTTCTGAGGCAGCACCCACATAGAGCACTGCTACTCCGCCGGCCAGCTTGGCAAGACGTTCCTGCAGTTTCTCGCGATCGTAATCGGAGGTTGTTTTCTCTATTTGCGCACGAATCTGACCAATGCGGCTTTCGATGGCTGCTTTTTCACCCACACCGTTTACAAGTGTGGTTGTATCTTTGTCGATGGTCACTTTCTCTGCACTACCCAGCATTTCAACAGTGGCATTTTCCAGCGTGAGTCCTTTTTCTTCTGAAACCACTACCCCACCTGTCAGGATGGCGATATCCTCGAGCATCTCTTTTCTGCGGTCTCCAAATCCGGGAGCTTTCACGGCAGCAATCTTCAATGATCCGCGCAGGCGGTTTACGACCAGTGTAGTCAAAGCTTCCGAATCGATATCTTCAGCAATGATCAGCATCGGTTTTCCTGTCTGTACACCTTTTTCAAGGATGGGGAGCAGGTCTTTAATTGCGGAGATTTTTTTGTCGTAGATCAGGATCAGCGGATTCTCGAAATCCACCTCCATCGCTTCCGTATCGGTCACGAAATAGGGAGAGATGTATCCGCGATCGAACTGCATTCCTTCCACTACCTCCACGTAGGTATCTGTTCCTTTGGATTCTTCAACGGTGATCACACCCTCTTTGCTCACTTTCTGCATCGCTTCTGCGATCAGCTTGCCGATGGTTTCATCTCCATTGGCAGAGATCTTGGCCACGTTTTCAATTTTCTTCAGGTCGTCACCCACCTCAACGGCTTGCGCTTTCAGGCTTTCAACCACCTTGATCACTGCCTTGTCTATACCGCGTTTCAGATCCATCGGGTTTGCTCCGGCAGTCACGTTTTTCAGTCCCACACCAATGATAGATTGTGCAAGTACAGTAGCAGTAGTTGTTCCGTCACCGGCATCATCGTTGGTTTTGGAAGCAACCTCTTTCACCAGTTGTGCACCCATGTTCTTGAACGGGTCTTCCAGCTCAATCTCCTTGGCTACGGTTACACCGTCTTTGGTAATCTGAGGAGCCCCATATTTTTTGTCAATAATTACATTACGACCTTTAGGTCCCAATGTTACTTTCACGGCATCTGCCAATTCGTCCACACCTTTTTTCAGCAGGTCGCGGGCATCCAAATTAAATTTAATCTCTTTAGCCATTTTATTTCCTGTTATTTTATTATTTGTTTGTTGTAATTCAGAACGACACAGACTGAACAATCAATCATGCATCATCTCATTGTTTATGAAAGGATTGCTAAAATGTCAGACTGACGCATAATAAGGTGTTGCACACCATCAATTTCAATTTCAGTACCGGCATATTTACCGTAAAGGACACGATCGCCTTCTTTCACGATCATTTCTTCCTCTTTGGTGCCATTACCTACGGCTTTTACTTCCCCTTTCAGAGGTTTTTCTTTGGCTGTGTCGGGAATAATAATTCCACTTACTGTTTTCTCTTCTGCAGCGGCTGGTTTAACCAGCACTCTGTCTGCCAATGGTTTGATGTTCATATTACTTAAATTGATGTTAATATAATTAATTATTGTTTTCTTATCGACATGAACAGAACTGCGAATTCTGTGCCAAAAATATTTTCCGGCAATTTTTTGTTGAAAAAAAAAAGATTCTTCCTGAAAACTGACAAAATTACCGACATTGCTTGTTATCCGCTGTTGGTGAGGCGCAATCCAATTTTTCAGGATGCATGTTAAACATAAACCTATGTAAGATGTTTATAACTGGAGAGCAGAAAAATAACAGAAAACGGGAACATCACTTAAACAAATAAATCATACCAATGAACAGGTCATCCGACAGGAAAAAGAGCAACCGGAACATGTATATGATCGCACTATTGATTGTGACAGTAGGGTTAGCCCTCTACTTTTTAATTAAACCTGATTCCTACACAGAAACAACCATGCAGACAGAAGTGCTGGATATACCCTTTGCCGGGGAAGGAGTACTGATGTTTATCAGCCAGGCAGCCTCTGACACGCTTGCAGTCATAGAGATAGAGGTGGCTGACAACAATCAGAAGCGTGCCCGTGGGTTAATGTACCGCAAATCGATTCCCGAAAACAGCGGGATGCTTTTCAGTCATGAGATGGAGGAGGTACAGAGTTTCTGGATGAAAAACACCTATATCCCGCTGGATATCATCTTCGTGAACAATGAAAGAAGAATCGTCACCATACACCCCAACACCAGACCTATGAAAGAGTGGAGTTACGCGTCCACAGAGCCTGCGCTGTACGTGGTGGAAGTGAATGCCGGTTTTTGTAGCCGGCACAATATCAGAACGGGAGACAGCATTGATTTTGTGATCACACGATAGCTCTACACTCCCAATACTTTTTACTTCACACTCCGGTTCTTAACATATTTCTCCAGCCACTGATCCTGCTCCCAGAGGAGATGAAGGACATTCTCCCTGGCAGCGTACCCGTGGCTTTCCATCGGCAAAATGACCATCCTTACAGGGGCGCCAAAGCTTTTCAGCGCCTGGAAATAGCGTTCACTCTGCATTGTGTGCGTGCCGGAATTATTGTCGGCCTCACCATGCACGATCAGCATGGGGGTTTTCATCTTATCGGCATGCATGAAAGGCGACATACTGTTATAAACATCCGGTGCCTCCCAGAAATTCCGTTCCTCACTCTGAAAGCCGAAAGGCGTGAGCGATCGGTTGTATGCGCCGCTGCGGGCAATACCAGCTGCAAAAAGGTTGGAGTGTGAAAGCAGGTTGGCGGTCATAAAAGCACCATATGAATGTCCTCCCACGGCCACTCTGTCACGGTCAATGTAACCAAGTGACTCTACAGCATCGATAGCCGCTTTCGCGTTAGCCACCAGCTGATCCACAAATGTATCGTTCGGTTGCTCATAGCCCTCTCCCACGATGGGAAAAGAGGCATCGTCAAGCACCGCATAACCACGTGTGACCCAATAGATAGGATTACCGTAAGAGAGATAGGTGAAGCTGTTGGGGTTTGAAGTGTTTTGCCCTGCACTGTTTTTATCCTTGTACTCTGTGGGGTAAGCCCACATGATCATCGGCAGCTTCTCTTTCTTCTCCCTGTCATAACCGGCAGGAAGATAAAGCGTCCCCGTCAGTGCAACACCATCAGCCCTTTTATAGTTAATCACCTCTTTATGAATGCCGGCAATGCCGGCAAAAGGGTTTTCAAAAGATGTGAGGGGACTGCCGGCATCCTTTTGTCTGATATTCTTTATATAATAATTGGGATATTGAGTGGGCGATTCTTCACGTGTTAAGATTGTGCCTGCTTTACTATCAATAAATGAGAGCAGATCTTCCACCCTGTCAGTGGCATTTGACTGATAAATCCTTTTCCTCTGCAATGTTTTCAGGTCGAGGGCATCGATGAAGGGGAACTGCCCCTCGGCCGTGAAGCCGGCGCCAAATAGCCAGGCAGTGCCGTCGTCCATCTTCAGCGTATAGGTGCCAAAGGTATTCTTCTCTGTTTGCAGCGTGCCGGGATTACTATAGGCATCCTGATAATTCCGGTCGGAGATGATACGTTCTTCCCGGCCATTATCTGAGGGATTGAAGAGGTACATTTTGGTATTGCGCGTGTTCCACCAACGGTCAATCACAACGGCATAGCTGTCGTCTCCCCAGATGATTCCCGCAAAACGATTGATGGTTTTCACCAGCGGATCAGGTGTGCCGGTAAACGGGGCATTGAGCTGAAACAGCGCATCACGATGGGCGACCATGACCTCAGGATCTCCTTTGTCCTGTGCTTCCACCCAGGCCAGTGTTGCCGGCTTATCGGCACGCCAGTGGATGCTTCTTTTCCCTTCGTAAGTCGCCATGAATCCCACGGGCAGGTTATCGAGCAACGGCTGTTTGCTGAAGTGCATGAGAAACTGACCATCTGACGTGTATATATCGGTCCGGTTCGGAAAGCTGTAATAGGGAACCACATACGAAAAAGGGTGTGTGAGGGTTGTGAGCATCAGATACGCACCGTTGGGTGAAAAGACTTCATTCAGGTACATCCCCGCCTCTTTCCAGAGCGTTTGTGTTCCGGTGAGGCTCACTTTATGCAATTCTGCTCTCAGCAGCGTTTCAAAATTGGCTTCATCCATCGGGTTTCTCAGGAGATCCTGATAGGTTCTGTTCTGTGAGATCTGTCCGTCACTGACAGAGATGATCGGGCCGTCAGGGAGTGCTCTCTTCGGATCTGACAGCACAGCACGTTCTGCAGGCATCACCCTCACCAGCAGATCGTTGCTGCCGGGGAACCAGCTATATGGGTAACCGGCATTGGCATTGATCACTGCATCGGTCAGTCTGCGGGCAGTAAGCGATGTCAAATCGGCCACCCACAACTCCACACCGTTGTGCACCGTATTGGTGAATGCTATTTTTGATTCATCGGGTGAAAAAGAGATATAGGCTATCTGTGCATTTTCAGGCAGTCCACGGATTTGTTGAATTTCATCATCACTGACTTTTTTATAACGAATATCATTCACATAGGTCAGCGTACTTGATATATTTGCTTCAGGGTTGATGCGCAGCCCACCCAGCCGCAGCTCGGGCTGATTCAGCTCTCTGAGCGACTTAAAGGTGTTCCGGTAGTAGAACAGCATCTGTTCCTTCTTACTGTCCATCTCCACCATCGGTGCTCTTTCGATATCAACCAGCGTAAGAATCTCTTCGGGTGGCGTCTGATAGACGATTTTTTCCTGTGATTGTAACAATGGGGTTATCATGAAATAAAAAATAGTAAATAGATAATAAGTCTGTCTCATACGATTATATATTCATTTTACATCATTCTTTATGAAAAAGAGTGGCTGACGCCTGTGCAGCAGGCATCACCACCATATCGTTGATATTGACATGAGGGGGACGGGAGATAACAAACCATATACAATCGGCGATATCATCTGCAACAAGACTCTCGTATCCCTCGTAAATACTTTTAGCACGTGCAGTGTCGCCATGAAAGCGAACGAGTGAAAACTCTGTCTCCACCGCCCCCGGCGAGATTTGTGTCACTTTTATGTTGTACGGCAGCATATCAATCCGCATTGCTTTGGTGAGCGCATCTACTGCATGCTTGGTGGCGCAGTAGACGTTGCCGTTTGGATAGACCTCCTTGCCGGCAACAGAACCAATGTTGATGATATGTCCGCTTTGCCTTTTCACCATTCCCGGAGCAATGACGCGGGTCACGTAGAGTAATCCCTTCACGTTGGTGTCGATCATCCGGCTCCAGTCATCGCTCTCTCCCTCCTGTATGGGCCCCAGACCGGCTGCCAGACCGGCATTATTCAATAAGACATCTATCTGCCTCCACTCTTCAGGCAGGTTTCCGAGCGCAATATTTACAGCTTCTTCATCCCTCACATCAAAACAAAGAGTCAGCACCCGAACATTTCTCTCTTCCAGTTTGTTTTTAAGCATGGTTAAACGTTCCTGGCGCCGGCCTGTGATGATGAGATTGAACTTATTATCGGCAAGCCTGAGAGCGGCAGCTTCTCCAATACCGGAGGTTGCACCTGTGATGACAGCGATTTTAGACATAGCAGAGCGTAATGTTTGTGAATAAATAAACGATCAAAATTACGCAAAATATCCGTTAAGCAGGGTTATATCTGAAAAAAAGCGTAATTTTACGTGGCGGAATGAAACAATAATAAAAGAATAATATTATGGAAGAAAGTTTCGTAACAGTTAAAACATTCAATTTCCCCTCCGATGCGACAATAGCTCAAACATTCATGGAGATGAAGGGAATTGAAATCTACATGAAGAATCTCGTATCCAACAGGCTGGCATACACCCTTGGCGAGATTGAGATGCAGGTGAAAGCATCAGATTACGAGCGAGCCAAGGCAGCGCTGATAGAAGGTGGATTTGCGAAAGCTGATGATTTTGGTGATTCTCTTTAAACACGACACAATTTATTCCCCCACGGCTTCAAATGATAGAACAGGCAGACAGAGAAAGAAAAAACATCCATTATAAGTATATCCTGATAGGACTTCTGATCCTGCTGGGATTAATTATTTTCAGGTTCACCCGTCCATATATGAGCGGTTTTCTTGGAGCGGCAACACTGTATGTGATATTCAACGGACAACAGAAAATACTTACAAACAAATACAAGATAAGAAAGTCGTTAAGTGCACTGCTCATTGTGCTGGAAGTGCTGTTCTTTATTCTTATTCCTCTCACCGGAATAGCATTTTTCGTGATAGACACTTTTTCCGGAATAACAATTGATCCGCAAGCCATACTGGAAAATGTTACCGCGTTCATCCTGGCCATGGAGGAGAGACTGGGATTTGACCTCTTCACGCCCGCGAACCTGTCGGGACTACCGAAAATAGGGACTGACATTTTACAGCTACTGGGGAACAGTATTTACTCCTTTGTGATCAATATCGTTGTTATTCTGTTCGTATTGTATTATATGCTATACAGCAACGATGAGTTTGAGAAATCAATCAGGGAGATATTACCATTCAAGGAGGAGAACAAGCAGATACTGGCAGAAGAGACCCGTCTGATCATACAGGCCAACACCATTGGCATACCACTGATGGCGATCATTCAGGGTATTTTCGCCTATCTGGGATACCTCATCTTCGGTGTGGAGGGCGCGATCATGTATGCGCTGCTTACCGCCTTCTCCACCATCCTGCCTCTTGTAGGTACAATGATTGTATGGGTACCGATAGGTATTGGTTTGTTGCTGGGCGGTGATTATGTCAACGGTATCGGATTACTCATCTACGGCATGTTCATCATAGGAGGTGTGGACAATGTAGCCCGCTTCCTGCTGCAGAAGAAACTGGCCGACATTCACCCGTTGATTACCGTGTTTGGCGTTTTGATCGGCCTTCCGATGTTCGGGTTCTGGGGAATCATTTTCGGGCCGCTGATACTCTCGTTGTTCATCCTCTTCTTCAATATGTACCGCCACGAGTATGTACGGGGATCAAAAGCGGAGCCACGTGTTACCACACGCTTCAAATCGAGACGGGTAAAAATCCCGGGGTATATTCCCGCCCAATTAAAAAATAAAAAGATTAATGTGCCTGAAAGCAAATAAACATCTTCCCATCCATTTCGTATTGAGTTTTTTCCTGTTATTGTGGGGTTGTCAATCGGGACAAAACCGGGAGAAGGGTGATGGTGAAGGTGAATTGCTTACATCCGTAACAATCGGCTACGCCGATGGATTCAGCATTGACCACTTCGGGGAGTACACGAAAGTGACCATCCACAATCCCTGGACGAAAGAGAAAAAGCCATATGCTGTCTATTATCTCTGCAAAACAGATACAACCACCCTCCCTCCGGATGGGATACCACTTAAAGTACCTCTCAGCTCTCTCGTTGTAAACACCTTCTCCTATTTCGAGTTCCTGCGGCTGTTAGATGAGACCGACGCCATCAGCGGCGTGACCGACGGGTTCCGTATCTATACTCCCGCCATCCTGCATCAAATAGATAAAGGTGAGATTGTCGATCTGGGAGACCCGTTCAATCCGAATGTGGAGAGAACAATGTCACTAAAACCACAGGCAATCATCAACTCGGCATACGCTCAACTCGATAGTTACAGTGAACGTCTGGTCCAGGCGGGATTCCCCATCATCTATTCGCTGGAATGGATGGAAAAATCACCGCTTGCCCGTGCAGAATGGATCAAATTGATCGCTGCATTTTTCGATAAGGAAGCAGAGGCTGACAGCATCTTCACTGCGATAGAGGGGAGGTACCTGGATCTGCAGGCTAAGGTGAAGGACGTTCCTCATCAACAATCGGTGATGGCAGGTGACAATTTCCAGGGTACATGGTACGTGCCGGGAGGGAACAGCTTCAACGCAACACTGTTCCGTGATGCAGGACTCGACTACCGCTACAGGAACAACAAAGAGAGCGGCAGCATCGGCCTGGATATTGAATCGGTGCTCACGCAGTTTGGCAAAGCAGCATTCTGGATTGGATGTGAAGCCGACACATATGGTGAGCTCGCAGAAAAAGATGCCAAATATCTGTTGCTGGAATCGGTCAAAAAGCGGCAGGTTTTTAACAATCACAGCCGTACCACACCCTCCGGGGGGAACGATTATTTTGAAAGTGCGATCGCCAACCCCGATCTTATTCTTTCTGACCTGGTAAAAGCCGCTTATCCCGAACTGCTGCCACACTATTCATTCACCTACATTCAACCACTGGAGGAGGAAGCTGCACGTGAAAAATAAAACCGCTATATTCATCTTTCTGTTTGCCTTACTATTGCTGGCATTCATCAGTGACATTTTCACAGGCAACGCATCTATCTCTGTGAGAGAGGCATGGGCTGCCCTTTTTGGTACTTCAGGCGATGCCATTACAGATGAGATCATCCTCAATTACCGGCTGCCGAAAGCCATCACTGCTGTCATTGCAGGCTCCGCCCTCTCACTGTCGGGTTTACTGATGCAGACACTCTTCCGCAATCCCCTTGCCGGGCCTGATGTGCTGGGGGTAAGTGCCGGCGCCGGATTAGGCGTGGCGCTGCTCACCATGCTCAGCGGCACGGTTGTTTATCCCATCATCTCCTCTCTGGGCAGCATGGCGCAGGTGATCGCCGCCATCGCCGGTGCAGCACTGGTATTGCTGCTCATCCTGGCAGTATCGGCCAGGATAAAAGACTCCATCACTATCCTGGTATTAGGGATGATTTTCGGGTATGTGGCAAGTGCCATGGTGACCATTTTACAAAGTTTTGCCGATCCAGATTCGCTGAAGGTGTTCGTCACATGGACCTTTGGCAGTCTGGGAGGTGTTACATGGGGTAAAATGCCCCTGTTGCTGGCATTCGTTCTGACAGGTACCGCCATTGCATTCTTCATGCAGAAAGCATTGAACAGCCTGTTGCTGGGTGAAAATTACGCCGCCAGTGCCGGATTGAATATCAGGCGTACCCGTTTTCTGATCATCACGATCGCGGCCATCACCACCGGAGCTGTCACAGCCTTTACCGGTCCCATCGCCTTTGTGGGGGTGGTGATACCCCATTTCGCAAGAGCCTTTTTCGGGACGGTGAACCATAAAACCATTCTCCCTGCCACCCTCCTGCTGGGGAGTATCCTGATGCTGGTGTGTGATGTTGTCTCCCAGATACCCATCACCAACAGGACCCTGCCCATCAATGCAGTCACAGCAATATTCGGTGCGCCCATGATCGTCTGGATTGTTTTAAAAAGAAAGAAACTGTAGAATTCACCTGTTTTCCATCCGGAACTGCCGGCAGCTTGCCTGTTTCCACCCCGGGGGCCATCTGTCTCAAAAATAATATTTACAGGTCTCATCTTTAGCTGTATTCATTTCAGTATGAAGATGCGAACGTTCAATATCTATTTTAAACAAACCTGTTCCTGAATTGTCATATATTGCGAGATGTTGCAGTAAGAAAACAGAATGGCATTGTTTTTGCGTTATGCATCACTGATGTCCGCAAAAAAAATGAAAAAAGATAAGACGATGGCTGGTTGTATTTTATAAATATATATTTTTAACGGACAGCAATTAATTATCGTAAACGATTAAAAAAATAAAGTCTATATTTGTAGACAATAACAGCGTAAAAGAAAGAAACAGATAATGGATAATAACTTTTCTCAACGGGTCAGAGACATCATGGCATTCAGTCGTGAGGAAGCAGGAAGACTCCAGAACAATTTTATTGGGCCGGAGCACCTAATGCTTGGTATCCTCCGTGACGGTGAGGGTATAGCGATACAGGTGCTTCAGGATTTCGATATCGATCTGCAGATATTGAAAGATAATATCGATACACATATTCGTGCCCTGCAGGAACCATATGAAGGAACGAGTGAAGTGGTGATCAATAAAAATACGGAAAAAGCGTTAAAAATGAGTATTCTCGAAGCCCGTCTCACCAAGAGTACAGAGACTGATTCAGAGCACATCCTGCTGGCACTGCTGAAAGAGAAAAACACGCTGATCAATGAGATTCTCTCACAGTTCCAGCTTGACTATTCAAGCGCTTTTCTATATGTAAAAAGTATCATAGACAACAGGTCGGATGAAGATGAAACCGATTCACCCACTTCCGGTGCCAACTTTACGGATGACGATGATGAAGAGATGAATGAAAAATCATCATTCAATCCCGGTAGCGGACAGGGTACCTCATCGCAGACAAAGAACAATGCGTCAGATACCCCGGTACTGGATAATTTCGGGACAGACATCACGCGTGCAGCCCTGGAGAACCGTCTCGATCCTGTTGTGGGACGCGAGAAAGAGATTGAACGCATTGCTCAGATCCTGAGCCGGCGCAAGAAAAACAACCCTGTGCTTATTGGTGACCCCGGTGTGGGGAAATCGGCTATCGTTGACGGGCTGGCACTGCGCATCACACAGAAGAAGGTATCACGAGCACTGTTCGACAAAAGGGTGATTGCCCTCGACATGGCTTCCATCGTTGCCGGCACCAAGTACCGCGGTCAGTTCGAGGAACGTATCAAAGCGATCCTGAACGAGCTTTCGAAAAATCCCAACATCATCCTCTTTATCGACGAGATACATACCATCGTGGGTGCAGGAGGCGCTGCCGGATCACTCGATGCTGCCAACATGCTGAAACCGGCGCTGGCGCGTGGCGAGATACAGTGTATTGGTGCCACCACGCTCGATGAGTACAGGAAGAACATAGAGAAGGACGGAGCCCTGGAGCGCCGTTTTCAGAAGGTGATCGTCGATCCCACCACACCTGAAGAGACACTGCAGATCCTTCGCAACATCAAAGAGCGTTACGAAGAGCATCACAACGTACGTTATACCGATGAAGCGCTGCAGGCCTGTGTGAAACTTACCGACAGGTATGTTTCTGATCGCACCTTCCCCGATAAAGCCATCGACGCACTTGATGAAGCGGGAGCAAGGGTGCACATCTCCAACATTGTGATTCCGGAGACCATTGAGCATCTGGAAGCAGAGCTGAAAGAGGTGGAACAACAGAAGACAGACGCCGTGAAGGCGCAGAAATATGAGCTGGCAGCCAGCTACCGCGACAAGCAGCGTCAGCTGCTTCTGGCACTGGAAGCCGAGGAAGAACGCTGGCAAAAAGAGATCAAGGAGAAGCCTGAGATGGTTGACGAAGAGAAGATCGCCGAAGTGGTGGCAATGATCTCAGGCGTACCGGTACAGCGTATCGCACAGGCTGAAGGGCAGCGACTGATGGAGATGCGTGAGGAGCTGAAGGGTAAGGTGATTGGCCAGGACGAGGCCGTGGACAAGATCGTGAAAGCGATACAGCGTAACCGCGTGGGACTGAAAGACCCCAACAAGCCCATAGGTACCTTTATGTTCCTTGGACCTACAGGTGTGGGGAAAACGCACCTGGCCAAGAAGCTGGCCGAATTCCTGTTTGATTCAACAGAGAATCTCATACGTGTGGATATGAGTGAGTACATGGAGAAATTCAATGTCTCCCGTCTTGTGGGGGCACCTCCGGGATACGTGGGATATGAGGAGGGCGGACAGCTCACCGAGAAAGTACGTCGCCGTCCATACTCCGTTGTGCTGCTCGATGAGATTGAGAAAGCGCATCCCGACGTGTTCAACATCCTGCTCCAGATCCTGGACGAAGGTCATATCACGGACAGCCTGGGACGCAAGATCGATTTCAAGAATACGATCCTGATCATGACATCGAACATCGGTACACGTCAGCTGAAAGATTTCGGCCGCGGAATAGGGTTCAACATCAACAACAGCGTGAGCGATGCCGAATATTCACGTGGTGTGATACAGAAAGCACTGAATAAGGCGTTCGCACCCGAGTTCCTGAACAGGGTTGACGATATTGTGATGTTCGACCAGCTGAGCAAGGAATCTATCTACAGTATTATCGACCTGGAGCTGATCGGCCTCTACAAACGGATTGGCGATCTTGGTTACAAGATGAACCTCACCGAGCCAGCTAAGGAGTTCATTGCCAATAAAGGTTATGACGTACAATTCGGTGCCCGACCGCTGAAACGTGCCATTCAAAAGTACATAGAAGACGAAATGGCAGAACTGATCATCCGTACCGGCATAAAAGAAGGCGATACCATCCTGGTGGATTTCGACAGTGAGAAACAGCAGATCGTGATGAAAGTGAATGAATAATATTTCATCACAGGCTATAGAGAACTTCCCGCGCAATAACACAATATTGCGCGGGATATTTTTGAAATCAATTATTATTTTGTTGCGGCTGATAGAGAAGACCGGTAACAGAGAGAAAGCAAAAAATCTCTGGCCCGCAGAGAATGCAGCAGAAGAGAGTGCATATAAACGGTAAATAATACATTTAATCAGTTAAACAAAAGAGGGTGGAACTTGTTTAAATGAATTGAAATCAGATAAGAAATGGAATCAGAAAAGATGAAGATTGAAGTGTGGACGGATATTATGTGTCCATATTGCTATATAGGCAAAATACATTACGAGAAGGCATTGAAACAGTTTGAGCATGCAGATGAAGTGGAACTGGAGTGGAAAGCATTTCAGCTAAACCCCGATCTGCCGGACAAGGGAAACGGATACCCGGTAAATGAGTATTTAACCCGGACAGCAGGACTTTCCGAGGAGAAGGTGAATAACATGCATCAGGCCATTAAAGTGCTTGCCGATAACGCTGGAGTACGGTTCAATCTGCCTAATGCAATCGCAGCCAACACGCGTGATGCACACCGGCTGATAAAACTGGCTGCCACAAAGGGTCTGGATTCAGCTGTACTGATGAGACTCTCGAAAGCCTATTTCGAGGAGGCCGGTGATTACAGCGACCGGGCGTTGCTGCTATCCATCGGTACCGATGCCGGATTGGAGGAGAGCGAGGTACACGCGATGCTGGGCAGTGATGATTATCTCTATGAAATCAAACAGGACATACAGGAGATGGCCAATCTGGGGTTCGATACCGTACCTACGTTCCTGATGGACAGGAGGCAGGCTATCGTCGGTTCAGAGCCCGTCGATCTCTTCCTGAAGGTGTTGCGCAAAGCACATACCGACTGGAAAAACCGCGTGGTGAAAGAGGGTGAACCGGAGGTGACGAAGGGTAAATCCTGTTCTGCTGATGGTGTTTGTGAGATATAAAAATATTGAATGATGGAATTTTTACTGATCGGGTCTGACGAGAGTGAACGGTGGAACAGTGTCTGGAAATTGTATGAAGAGAGTTTCCCGCTAGCAGAACGGAGAAAAATAGAGGATCATCTTCTCGCCACTGCCGATGAGCGTTTTTTTCCATTATCAGTGTGGGATGAAGGGCAGCTTGTGGGGCTGATGTTCTTCTGGGAATGGGACTCATATCGTTACCTGGAACATCTGGCAGTACATCCAGACCTTCGCGGGCATGGCTACGGATCGCAGATGCTTCGCTATCTGCGTGATTCGGAGCATACCATTATCCTTGAGATTGATCCGCTTATCAATGAGCTTTCGGTACGCCGGCTGCAGTTCTACGAACGTGCCGGCTACACGCTCACACCCTATCGGTTTGTACACCTTCCCTACCGTCTCGAAGCTCAACCGCAGGAGCTGCTGATCCTGAGTTATCCCAACATGATCACCAAAGAGCAGCACAATGACTTCCTCCGGTTTGTGAATGAAGAGGTGATCCGCTATTGTGAACGACAAATGGAATGAATAAGAACCGGCTAGCAGGGTTGAAGAATCGTACCTATCACACGAAGTAACTGATTCAGGAAGAGCTTTTCTCTTTCTGATTTCGGGTTGATGGGATAGACGATAACCGTGATCTTTTCATCATCCTCCATTTTCAGATAACCTCCCAGACCCCATGAAAACATGCGGGCGTCGGTTCTGAACTTCAGCACACGGTTTTTCCTGTCGGAGAAAGAGATGATCCACTGGCGGTCCACTCGCTGCAACACTTCATCGAAAGGGTTGCTGGTGCGACCCTTAAATTGAAATGTGGCTTTCTTCTGTCCTGAGAATGGAGGTGGATCCAGATTTTCTGATTCCATATAATTCAATCGTCCGGAGAACCAGGCGGTGATTAATCCGGGAGGGATCACACCCACGATAAAAAATACCAGCGCTGCCTGCAGCAGATTCACACGAAATCCCCAAAGAAAGTATACCACACCAATCACTCCGAGAGAGAATACCAGAAATATGGAGACCCAGTAAAGGAACAAGCGTGTAGTAAATTTCATAATATAAAGTTATTTCACCTGCGGAATGACCAGCTCTTCGGTAATAATTATCTCGCTGAATCCCATCTCTCTCAACAGGGAGGTAAGAGCCAGCCGGGCCTGTCTGGTGGCCTCACTGTATATCCCCTGCTCCATGGCATCACGGATCATCACGTTCTTCTCCCGTGACAAGGCATCGTTGTAATCTGATATTTTAATGGGATTGAATGCATTCTCACTCTCATTGAACACCTCTACCGATTTTTCATCGATCACGGTATCCATGATCTTAGGCCGGGGAATGGAGACATGTACGGTGGAATCATTCTTCACATCCACTTTTATCCTGTTAAAATCTACTCCCGCCTTGATATATCCGTTGTATTTCAGCAGGAAATATTTGTCAGTCAGGGGCACATTAATGTTCAGAAATTTCATGTAGTCCTTGTAACTGATCACACCGGTATAATTGTGTTTCACCAGTGCCAGCTCCTGCATATAGGTTATACGGTTCATAACGGAAGAACTGTTGTATCCTCTCTCCTTTTCATTTCTGCTGTTGTTCACAAACAGCAGGATCGCCAGTATCACAGTTGTGAGAAAGAAAAACAGGGTAGAAATGTTTATTTTTAATCTGTTATTCAAAATATATTAATTATTCTTTTTTGATTTTTGCCACATGTAGACCTTCCATATGATAAAAGCAGCCAAAACGATACCTGCAACCACCAGAATGATCTCCCAATAGTTTTTAATGATGAAAAAGAGAAGAACCAGACCAATAACAACGCCCACAATTTTAAGAATAAGGATCATTCTCCTTTTTTTCTCTTCTGCACCGATCAGCGCATCCTCATCATAGCGGCTGATCTCTTCACTTACAGTATGAATATCATCACTTTCCGGATCTCCCGTATTATAAGGAATCCTCATTTCAGGGTCGTTGGCTTCAATGAAAGCTGCCGGTGAAGAGACATCATGTTGATTCTGCAAAATCAAATCCACGGTCCGTGATGCTTTCGCTGTATCAAAATCATCATTATCTACCATCTGCAGAAGCTCAGATTGAATATTGGGATATAGCTGCATCATCGATTCACAGGCATCGGCAAAATCACTAAACCGTTGTATCTCCCTTAGTTTTGGCTTCAATGATTCAGCATTAACAGAAGATAACTCCAGAATTTTATTGGCTATGGCAATCTTCAACTGATACATAATTTCCTTTTATAATAATTGTCCATGACAGACAAAAATAGTAATTAAGTAATTAGAAAAAAGGTTTTAAAGGTTTTTTAATTGAGAAAATATACAGACAGGCAAAAAACATCTTTTCGCTACTCTTCATTATCTCCGTCCTGTTTTACCCACTCTCTGAATTCCGTTGGCGTTTTATTGTATTTTTTTGAAAATTCTCTGTAGAAATAAGCCTTGTTGCTGAATCCCGAGGAGTACATGATCTCCTTCACGTTCATATTGGTTGTTTTCAACAATTTACCTGCATGTTTCAGCCTTATTGACCGAATTAATTCCGTGGGTGTATTTCCTGTGACCTGTTTAATCTTCCTGTACAACTGTATTTTACTTATTACGGTTTCGCTGGCTAAAAATTCAATGGACAGATCTTCATTGTTCAGGGAACAGTGAAGGTGCCATTGAGCTGATCAATCAAATCCGCCGGAGAGCACGTAACTCAATCACTGCTGATGGCACCTATCCTCCTGAAGGCACACTGCCGGACAGAGATATGAATGAAACAAACAGTGCTGTCATCACCAGCTGGCTGATCCACGAAAGAAGGGTGGAGCTGGCCTTTGAGTCTCACCGCTTCCGCGATCTCAAACGATGGGGTGTTGCGGGTGATGTTTTAGGCAGCAGGGGTTTTCAGGATCTGCATCACCTCTACCCAATTCCTCAAAGAGAGATTGATAAATCGGGCGGAACGATCATTCAGAACGAAGGCTACTAAGCTTTACATACGGCAAGAACCGGGATTACAAGGCCATCTCATAATATAACATGAGATGGCCTTTTTTACAATCCCATTCCCTGTGTATCGCCTTATATGGTAATTTACTGGATATAAATTCACCCATAATAAGCCCTTTACATCTTCGGATCTGTTCGAACGATATTCGAAGCATATTCGAACGATATCCGAAGGAGATCCGAAGATAATACGGCTAAAGACTTATGAAAATAGCTGCTTCCTGTTGAACCATGAGATGGCCATTTGCCGTAAAAAAAGAGACGAAGCGGATCTTTCTCAAGGTGTAGCCGGTTAGTTGTATCCGGCAAACACACCCGGCAGCGACGATAAAATGAGGATATTGTGACAGATTCCTTGAGGGAATGTGCTGAAAAGTACTTAATATTCTGAACTGTGCATTGACCGCTGAGGGATGGTTTGAATCATCAATGTTAAATTTATGATTTTTTCCTTTATTTATGTCCACGAAACAGAAAAAATAGTGTCAATAATAAAAAGCAAGAGGTGAACAAGAATACAGACACGGTACAGGATGGTTGTAATTTTCTTCAGGATGAAGAATTTATCAAATGGAGACTTTTTCAAACAAAAGAGTCAGAAGATTACTGGATGACATTCAGGTTACAGAATCCTCACCTTGAAGAGGCACTCCGGGAAGCGATCAGGCAATTTAACGCCCTGGAAATCAACAAACATCATTTATCAGAATCAGAAAAACAAAGTATTTACAGGAGTGTGCTGCAGAATGTCACACATCACAAACGCAGACGTCTGATTATGAGGATAAGCTCAGTTGCTGCAGTGCTCATGATAGCTATTCTGTCGGTACTTTTTGTTACTCAAACGAAAAATTACAGAGGTGAGAAGCAGCAATGGGAGAACGATGTAATTGTTGGTAAAGCACTACCGGAGGAGGAGATTTATCTTATTTCTGCCGGCAAGATATTTAACCTTGCCCAGAATTCACACATAGACCTCACCGCAGATGGAATGGCGGTGATCACCGACAGCTCTGCATCGATGAAAGAGTTATTACTCGACAAGTCTGAGTTAAATAAATTGGTGGTTCCATACGGTAAAAGATCCAATCTGACACTCTCTGATGGTACTGAGGTATGGTTAAACTCCGGTACGCAGCTGGATTTCCCCTCTGAGTTTAATGGAAAAACGAGGGAGATCTACGTGGACGGGGAGATCTTTATTGATGTAGCTCACAATCTGAAGATCCCCTTTATTGTTCATGCACAGGATATGGATATCCTGGTACAGGGGACCTCTTTCAATATCTCGGCCTACAGCGATGAACAGCGAAAAACGGTTGTGCTGGTTGAGGGCAAAGTAAACATCGGTAAAGGTGATACACAACTGGCTGAATTGTTGCCGAACGAGAAGATTGATATCACGGGAAACAACATCCGAAAAGAGAGTGTAAATGTATCAGAATACATAAGCTGGAAAAAAGGAATGTTGGAATTCAACGCCACACCGATGTCGGAAATATTAAAAAAAATAGGGCGCTACTATAATGTACAGTTTGATAGTACTTCAGATATACAATTAAACGATCAAACCTGTTCAGGAAAACTGTTCCTGTCGAACAACCTGGATAGCGTGATGACATCTGTTTCTTTACTCTCCTCAACAGAATACAAAAGAGAAAAAAATATGATACATATAAGAAAAAAAAATAAAATGCCTATGAGATAAATATACGAGAAACATGTAGGACGGAAAATCGGACAATGCTGTCACATTGCCCGATCAGTCGAAAATAATTTACAATTAACCCTATAGTACGTAAACTAAATTCAGAACAAATGTATGAAAGAAATAATTAATTTTAAACACATTGCATGTAAAAAATGCAACCGAAGTTTAAGAATCATGAAGATCTCTATTTTACTATTTATCCTCTGCATCTTTAGCATCCAGGCAGAGAATGTCTATTCCCAGCAAAAGGAACTGTCACTGAATCTGAGAAATGTGACGATCACAAAAGCAATATCAGAAATTGAAAAAACGAGTGATTATGTTTTCCTCATTGCAGATGAAGCTCAACTGGAACTCAAAAAGAGAACTTCTATCCGTGCAAACAAAGAGAGTATTCATACCATCCTCGGGACACTGCTAAACGGAACAGACCTCGGATACAGCGTTGTAGAGAGGCAGGTTTCTCTCTACAAGAGCATGGAGCCAAAGACAGGTGAAAAACCTGCCACAGTTATTCAGGCAATTGAACAGCAGAAGAAACAGATAACCGGTAATGTTAAAGACAACAATGGTCTATCAATTATCGGGGCAAATGTTGTGGAGGCAGGTACCACCAATGGAACGGTAACTGACATGGATGGTAATTTCCTATTGAATGTGGAAGAGGATGCAGTGTTGCATATATCCTATATCGGATACTATACGCAGGAGATAAGTACCTCCGGAAAATCAGACATCACAATTGTCTTGCTGGAAGATACACAGTCACTCGAAGAGTTGGTGGTAATCGGGTATGGTAGCATGGCTCGCAAGGATGTGACCAGCTCCATCACTACCGTAAATGCTGAGAAACTGAATGTGGGGGTCTTTTCTGATCCGGCTCAACTGCTGCAGGGTAAGGTCCCCGGATTGATCATCACACAGAGCAGTAATCCTAACGGTTCACCCTCGATTACACTGAGAGGTGCTTCCACTTTCCGCAGCGGTGCAGCGCAGGAACCTTACTATGTCATAGACGGTATTCCGGGCATGTCACTTGCATTGGTATCTCCGAATGATATTGAAAGCATTGATGTACTTCGCGATGCAACAGCAACAGCCATCTATGGCTCTAAAGCCGCCAACGGGGTGATCATCGTCAATACTAAAAGGGGCAAAGCAGGTCAAACCAACATTAACTACAGTGCATATGTAGCTGCAGATGATATTCTGAAGAACTGGGATGTGATGGATGGCCCGCAGATGCGGCGCTATGCAAGTGAGAATGGTATAAACCTGATCAATGACCTGGGTGCGAGCACCGATTGGCAGAAAGAGGTACAACGTACAGGCTTAAGCCACAACCACAATGTATCCATCAGCGGCGGGTCGGAGAATGTATCCTACAACTCAAGCATCAACTACATGGAACGACAGGGGGTGATCAAAGGAACAGAGATGGATCGTCTGATAGGTCGCGCTTTTGTGGAAGCCAAAGCCCTGAACGATCGGCTCACTCTTTCATTCAACGTCAATACCAGCATCACTAACCGTGGCAACGTGCCTTTCGACGGCCAGGGACAGAGCGTGCTGGATGCCATGAGTTATTACTCTCCGCTTGTTCCGGTCAGGAATGAGGATGGCAGCTGGTATGAGAACAGCGGTATCTCACAGAACTACAACCCTGTGGCACTCATCAATGAGAATATATACGACACGGAGAACAAGCAGATACAGGGTAATGCCAAGGCGTCGCTTAAAATTACAGAGGGATTGCTTTACAACATGAACCTGGCGTATCAGAACGAGCAGTATCTCTTCAGCAACTACAACACGACACAGTCGCTGGTGGCCATTGGCATGAGCGGTAAAGCAGATCGCTCTGTGGTCAACAACAAAAAGAAAGTACTGGAGAGCTATTTCAATTATGATCGCACCTTCAATGAAGCTCACAAGCTGGGGCTGATGGCAGGTTACTCCTGGGAAGAAAGCAACGACAATGATGGTTTCAAACTGACGACCTACAATTTCTACAATGATGTCCTCTCCTACCACAACCTGGGAATGGGGAATAAAGTGGAAAACAATGGTCTGGGACTGGGCGACGGCCGTTATATGCTGTCAACGCTCCGTATGATCTCTTTCTACGGTCGCGCCAACTACTCCTTTAACAGTAAGTATATGCTTCAGGCAACTGTTCGTCGTGACGGCTCTTCTGCCTTCGGCAAGAACAATCGTTGGGCCACCTTTCCTTCAGCATCTATGGCCTGGCGACTGTCGGAAGAGAATTTCATCAAGGACCTGAACCTGTTCAACGACCTGAAGTTACGCGTGGGATACGGAGTCAGTGGTAATTCACTGGGCTTTGACGTGTTCACCGCAACACAGGTCTACGGTGCCACAGGATGGTTTGAACATGTGACACCCTCCGGTGAAACAGAGCTGGTACACACACTCGGGCCAACCCGCAATGCCAATCCTGATCTCAAATGGGAACGTACCGGCATGTTCAATGTGGGACTCGATTTCTCCTTCTTCAACAACAGGCTGAACGGTACCGTTGAGTATTACGACAAACGCACCAAAGATCTGATAGCCGATTACCAGGTATCGACCACAAGATACCCCTACAACTGGCTTACAGCTAACGTGGGCGAGGTAAGCAACAAAGGGGTTGAGTTGAATCTCAATGCAGTACCTGTAAAGACATCACATTTTAGCTGGGAGACATCCCTCAATCTTTCACACAACAAAAACCGTGTGGAGAAACTTTCCAACGACACCTATTCTGTTGACTATTTCGACCGTGCCAACCTCGATGCTGCCGGATTTTCAACTGCCACTCAACAACGGGTGATGGAGGGTTATCCCATCGGACAGTTCTATTCCTGGCAATGGGCCGGATACAACGAAGGCGTATCGAATTTCTATGTCTATGGCGAAGGCAACCTGAAAGATATCTATGGCGATGATTTTGCCACAAAGGTAAGCAAACAGGCCGACGGACGGTATAAAGACAACCAGACTGGAGAACTGGTGAGCACGACCAAACCGCTCTATGACGACAGAACAGCAACCGGGTCGGCACAGCCCCTGTTAACACTGGGGTGGAACAATACCCTGACCTACAGGAACTGGAGCATGACCGCTTTCTTCCAGGGTGTCTTCGGCAATAAGATCATGAACGGTACACGCGCTTATCTCAGTAACTATGCCAGTGTGGGTAACGGAAAGAATGTGCTGGCTTCTATGTTTGATGACAACCTGGCCACCGACTACAACTCACATGCGCCCTCTGACCGTTACCTGGAAAGAGGTGACTACCTCCGCCTCTCTGCACTGACGGTGGGATATAACTTCGGCACCATCAATGACCATATCAAGGGATTACGTGTCTATGCCACCTGCAACAACCTGCTGACCATCACCGGCTACAAGGGTATCGATCCGGAGATGAGCCTCGGTGGCATGGAACCGGGTATCGACAACCGTCAAACCTACCCACGCACAC
>JAAYGM010000085.1 GCA_012727735.1 Bacteroidales bacterium
AGGCTACCGGTACCGATGGTCGTCTGCTGATACGCGGCGGCAACAGTTCAGAGTCACAGACCTATATCGATGACATGCATGTGCTCTCACCCTATGGTGCCACATCACCTCATCAGCAGGCACGCTCACGCTACTCTCCCTTCTTCTTCTCGGGTGTCAACTTCTCCATGGGAGGCTTCTCGCCTGAATACTCTCAAAGCCTCTCGAGTGTACTGCCTCTCTACACGCGTGATGAAGCGAAGGAATCGAAGGTGGGGCTCAGTCTGATGAATGTCTCCGTGGGTGGTGGGGGCACAAAGGCATGGAAGAAGGCATCTCTCTCTTTCAACAGCGATTATGGCAACATGGATAGTTACAACAGGCTCTTTTATCCGGAACAGAAAAACAGCTGGAAAGAACCGGTCCGGTTCTGGTCACTGCAGAAACAGTTTCGCTACTCGCCAAAGGAGAACACCCACTTTAAAACCTTTTTCACCTTCGACAGGACCACCTTCAACCAAATCCTGACACCCTCCTTCGGTGAGCGCCGCGAGATGGACTTCGCCGAGAACAACCTCTACCTCAACAGCACCTTCCGCACCCGCGGAAGATCGGGAATGAAATATTTTGGCGGGATCGCTTACGCGCGGAACAGGAGGATGATCGCGGGGGCACAACTACCGGAAGACCTGCTGAAGGAGTGGGAATCGGAGCTTCATCTGAAGGCCAAAGCGGGAAAGCGTTTCACCAACCTCTATAAACTGGCGTTCGGTGCCGAGCATTTTGTGAAACAGTTCAGGAGAGACTACCAAAGCAACGATCATTTCACCCCCACTCTGAAGCATCATATATCGGGTCTCTACCTCTCCAGTGATTTCAATATCCTGGATAATCTGCTGCTGAATGCATCGGTGAGAGGTGAGAAGACATCACTGAACGACGATTTTGCCCTGCTGCCCCGTATAGCCATCAGCTACAAGCTGAGCGACTTTGTCTTTTCGGGAGTGGCGGGCAGATACCAGCAGCTGAGTGACAAGGAGTATCTGACGTACAACCCTGTACTCTCCAACGAACGTAACATGCAGTATCAGGCGGGGATCTATTATCAGAAAAAACAGAAGATCTTCAGGGCGGAAGCTTATTATAAAGATTATGAAAAGCTGCCGGTGATGAGCAATCAGCAACACTATTCCTCTGAAGGATATGGTTACAGCCGTGGCATCGATCTCTTTTTCAACGATCAGCTTCTCTTAAATCACTGGGACTACACTCTCTCCTACACCTACAATGACAGCCGCCGCAAGTACCTGCACTATCCCACCCTTGTGCAGCCCCATTACGTTACCCGGCACAACGCATCTGTAAGCATCCGGTATACCAATCTGGAGGTGATGAGAAGCATGATCAGCATCAGTCAGCGATATGCCAGCGGGCGTCCCTATCACAATCCGAATGAGGAGCTCTTCATGAGCGGTCGTACACCTGATCTTCACACCACCGATATCAGCCTGACCATCCTGGCACACAGGAAGCTGATCATCTACCTCTCAGCATCCAACATATTCCACCGGTTAAATATTTACGGATATGACTATAACACACAACCCAACAGCGAAGGACAGCACGAAAGAAAGGCAATCATGCTGGAGCAGCCGCAGAACTTCTACGTGGGCTTTTTCCTCACGCTGGGCAGGAACGTTGCCTATGAAGCGACCCATTTTTAAAATATTTACAAATCTATTTAAAAAGTATTCCTATGAAAACATTATCTTTACTCGCTCTAATGATTACGCTGTCAATGGCGATGCAGCTGACAGCACAGGATGAGGCAGCCTACATCAAGGCGATGGAGGCATCGGTTGACCAGTTAGACAAAGTGCAGAGTGCCGCCGATCTGCAGGTGTGTAAAAACAGCTTCGAAAGAATTGCCGGCAGCTACGACAAACAATGGCTTCCCACCTATTATACAGCTTACCTCAATACAGAGCTCGTATACTGGGAGATGAAATCAGATCAGAACAACATGAGGCTGGCAGAAGCAGAGAAATACCTGAAGCGGCTCGATGAGATGGAGGATGCCGACAGGTCGGAAGTGGAGAACCTGTGGGGGTATTATTACATGTGCAGGATCAGTCAGGACCCTGAGACCATGGGGCAACAACTGTTTCAGCCTACCGTCACAAAATTTGAGACGTCCATGGCGCTGAACCCTGAGAACCCGCGCCCTGTGATCCTGCTCACCTTCTTCGAGCAGAACCTGCCACCGTTCCTGCAATCGAAACGCAACAGGGCTGAGGAGAAGAAGAAAGCAGAAGCGCTGTTCAGCAAAGAAAAAAAGAGCTATTCACAACCCTACTGGGGAAAATATTTCCTGCAGATGATCAACGCAGATTCAGAATAAATAACAGGCAACAGAGAGAACCTTATGGAAAATAAAATGAATGAGCAGGAGAGCCTGCGGATCATCAGTGAGATGATCTCCACAGCCCGGGGGAACATAAGAAAAGGTGCGGGAAAAGGGTTCCTGCTATGGGGATATCTGATCTTCGCAGCCTCAGCTGCTCACTTTGTCATGTTGAATTACACCACGATTGATGAGAGAAAGAGCAGCATCCTCTGGCTGGGGGCAACAGCCATTGGTGTAATCATAAACGTCATCATGGGCATCATGGATCACCGGAAGCCCGGGGTCGTGACCTATATCGGATCAATCAGCCTGCGCATCTGGGTCGGTTTTTTAGTCTGCCTGATAGCCATCATGATCCTGCTGAGAGGAGAAGCGGGATGGTACACCTACCCGGCCATCACCTTTATCTACACCTATGCACTCTATATCTCCACGGCCCTCTATAAAATCAGATGGATGTACATCTCGGTATCGATATGTGTGGTATGTCTGTTGCTGTACAAATTCATCCCTTTTTCATACTATCCGCTATTGATGGCAATGGTGATGCTGGTCGGTAATATTCTTCCCGGACATTATCTCAATTACAAAGGAAAAGAACGTAGCAATGTTTAAAGAGCTTGATCCCCTGCTTCATTCACAACTACGGCTGGCAGTCATGTCTCTTCTGCTGTCGGTGGAAGAGGCTGACTTCGTCTTTCTGCGTGAGAAAACAGGTGCCACGGCCGGCAATCTGAGTGTTCAGATCGATAAGCTGAATGAAGCCGGTTATATCAAAGTGAGGAAATATATTGAGGGGAAGCGGCCCCGCACCGTCTGCAAGATCACCAAAGCAGGCGTAGATGCCTTCGATGCATATGTGAAAGCACTGCAGAGCTATATCAAATAGAAAAAAGCACCTGCCATTTACCGGCAAGTGCTTTTTCATTTCTCCCGGGTGAGGATTTTGCCCTCACCTACTAATGGTCATGGTCATGCTCAATGCCTTCCTCACGTGTTTCATGTACTGTGCCGTGCGGATGCTCAACCGGTGTGTAGATGGAGTATAACTTCAACGCCTCATCAGAATCGTTGAGCAGGTTATGCCACTTACCGGCTGGAATAAAGATGGCGAAGTCATCCTCCACACGTTGCTGAAAATCGAGATTATCCTCTGCATCACCCATCATCACGATGCCGCTCCCCTGCTCCACGCGGAGGAACTGATCTGTTTTGGTGTGCAACTCCAGTCCAATATCCTCACCCGGCTGCAGCGTCATCACTGTCATCTGCATCAGGCTGCCTGTCCATACCGAGGTGCGGAAGGTCTCATTCTGCAGTGTATACTGCTCCATATCAATCACCAGCGGCTCCGGGCCAAAATCTTTGAACTCCACTGCTTCTGCACTCTCAGCCGGCGCTGCCGCTGTCTGTTTTTCAGCACTTCCCGGCTGCACACAGGATGTGAGTATATACACTGCTGCTGCTCCTACGAATAAAAATGTTCTCTTCATAACCATTCACTTTAAAATTACTATTTGATTCTCAAATTGCTAATCTAGTAAAGATAATGATTAAATCTTTATCGGTGAAACGCTTACATCCTTTTCATGCATCAGAATAACAAAAATCGTCATACCTCTCTCTCCAATTCAGGAAGCGGCGAGACGCGGCACATGATAAAATCTATACTGTTTTCCCTACTCTGTCCTTTACTCTGGCACCCAGCAACAGTAACACAACCAGCAGCAGTATTGCGATTGTATCTGCAATCACTCCCTGCAGTGAAGCACTGTCGCGCATCAACGTAAATATCAGTATCACAAACCAGCGGGTGAGCAGGACAACGGCAATCAGCCATGCCACAATCCGTACCTTCTCCCTTTCTCTGTAAAACGCCATGAAGATCAGTGCCACACCGAAGATCAGGTTTTCAGCCGTGATGATATGCCATACGTAGCGAATGATGGTTTTTGTACCCGATTCCAGCGATGTCTGATCAATCTCCGACAACAGGGTAAGCTGCCCGTTCATCGCATGGGTAAAAGCAAACAGTACTGATAAAATACCCGCGATCAAATAGAAGTAATTCTTAATCTTTTTCATAGGATGAAAATTTATATTGTCAGTTACATTCCTATGAGAGGTACCAGGTAGCAATTGTATCCATCTGCTCCTGTGGAAGATCCTCCGGGAATTTAACATTCTCTTTCATTATCTTAAAACAGCGCACGTTGATCTCCGGCGTGAGTGGCTGGAATCCTTCCGCGCCGGAAGCGGTGACATCGATGTCACGGCTCAGTTACGGGTTCCCGCAAGCAAAATTGAAATCATCCATGGCAATCGTCTTCAACAGGGGGCTGACCGCTGTTTTATAGCTGATCACACGTCGGTTGATATCATAGACGAAGAAACCGCTTGTCGATGAACTTGGAGTTCAGCAGCCGTGCTACGGCCATGTAGTTGGGCTTGAACTTTATCTTATCACCGACCCTGTATTTTTTAAACCCCTCACGGGTCTTGTTCTTACCAATATCCACCACCATCATGTCGGAGGTGATCCCCACGAAGTTCACCTCAGGATCAAGCATCTCCAGGTCATCCTTATCCACATCCAGCATGCCAAAGTCAAGGATTGCCTTTACGGTTGTTTCATCCGCGTCATGCTCATCAAAATCGGCTGTATGTCCTATGTTGGCATCACTCAACACCCCTTCGGGCACGATCTTCTTCTTTTCCAGCTCAATGATATTAGCTTCAAATTCAAAAGTATCCGTGTTCAGCTCCTTAAACTGTTTGTTGTAGAGGGGGCTGACGCCGAAGAATGCCGCCTCCCCGATCCTGAAATGGTTGATATCCTTAGGCACGCTTCCCTGCTCAATCAAAGGCAGCGTGATGGAGGAGCCTCCCGAAACAAACTTCAGTTTCTTCCTGAATTTTTCTGATATCAGCTCTTTATAGATGGAGAGTTGCAGGAGTTTGTCGTAGGTCGGCTCAATCCCATACATGCAACCCAGGTTGGAGCCTATACCAATCACATCGATATAGGGGAGGTTGAATACTTTTTCATAGAATGTCATCACATCATCACGATTCACCCCCTCACGCAGTTCACCCAGTTCAATCATAATGATGATCTGATGGATCTTACCGGCCTTTCCGGCGGCCTCATTCAAGGACTGTATTGTGCTATAGGAACTGTTGAGGGAGATATCGGCATATTTCACCACATCCTCAGCATAAGTCTCTGCCGGTGGCTTGATATAGATGGTGCGCATATCGGGGTTCACCTCCTTCAGGTTCTTCAGGCTGGTCAGCCGCGAGTCTCCCACCGAGTTGATCTTATCGATCACATCACTGGTGAGTATGTTCCTGAGAAACTCCTTATCACCCGAGAAAACCTTGGTGATCAGGCTCCAGTCGATCCCCTTCTCTTCGAAGTAATCGCTCAGCGTCCGGATGTTCTCCTTTATCTTCTCTGCATGTATGATCAGTTCAGCCATAACTATTTTTTTAACCTCATCTCCAGATATGGGTTTGTAAAGCCCAGCTTTTCGTACAGTATTTTTGCCGGATTGTTTGCCTCCACGTGCAGGGCGATGTCACCATCGGTGTGTGCAATCACTTCCTGCATCAGCTTCTTTCCAAGACCTTCACCCCTGCTGTTTTTATCAATCGCGATATAAACCAGAATATTCTCCGGAATGTAGCCGCTCATTCCTGTCCGGTTGATTACAACGGCTCCCTTTAATTGATCCTCCTCCCGCAGCAGCATGGTGAATCCGCCAAAAGAGTCAGTCACCTTCGTTGAGTAGTCAATCGCTTTACCGATATGATCTTTAGGGTCTCCATACTGTTCAAGATTGTCGAAAAGGAAATCAATCACCTCTTCTTTTTCCGGTTCACCCGGCTTGTTGTTAGTGTCAAAGATTGTAATTTTTAGCATAAATTGTTTGAATTGTGTCATCCTGTGCCGGCACTCAGCCGGTTCATTCCGGTAGGCACCGGTTCATTTTCTCTTTTATAAAGACAACGCTCATTCAATATTGTTCATATTTTTTTGTTAAAAAACTGACATCCTATTGAATCATAGCAGGTTCTCATATTCTTTACCCTTCAGGAATCCAATGAGCTGGTTCAGATGATCTCTCATCACCATCAGCTCATCGAGGCTGATCACGTTGTTCTGCAGACTTTTCATCAGCTCCAGGGGGATATCAGCCGCCTGCTCTCTCATCGCTTTGCCTTTCTCTGTGAGGTTGATCAGCACTTTTCGCTCGTCGCTGCCTGAGCGTTTACGAGTGATAACACCCATCAACTCCATTCGCTTCAGCAGTGGTGTCACCGTGTTGGTATTCAGAATCAGTTTCCCGGCGATATCGTTCACCGTGATGCCATCCTCCTCCCAGAGCACCATCAGCACCAGGTACTGGGGATAGGTGATTCCCAGCTTCTCCAGATGAGGCTGATACCCGCGGGTTATCAGTCTTGATGCCGCGTAGATCGGGAAACAGATCTGATTGCTCAGTTTCAGTTGTTCAAATTGCATTGGATATTCATTTGGTTCCTGTCCGCTTTGGACATTGAGTTTAAAAATTCATCTTTTTTGCCAGGTATTTGTCAATCTTCTCCGGCTTCGTGACAGGGGAAAAACGTTTCACCGGCTTACCGTTGCTATCGATCAGGAACTTGGTGAAGTTCCACTTGATCTTGCCGCCAAAGAAACCGCCCAGCTCCTTTTTGAGGTACTTGTATATCTCATGTGTGTTATCCCCGTTCACATCAATTTTTGAGAACATCGGGAAAGTCACACCGTAGTTGAGCAGGCACCCTTCCGAGATCGACTGCTCATCACCCGGCTCCTGGTTGGCGAACTGATTGCAGGGAAATCCCAGAATCACGAAATCTTTCTCCTTGTATTTTTTATATAGTTCTTCCAGACCCTCGAACTGCGGGGTCAAGCCACACTTGCTGGCTGTATTCACTATCAGGATGGTCTTGCCCTTGTAGGCATCCATCGAAATCTCCTGTCCCTTGAGATTGTTCGCTTTAAAACTGTAAAATTTTGCTTCTTTCATTCCTGTTCTTTTATTTCGCTTGTGATTATATCGCTTACGATACAAAAGTAGCCATAATATTTTATATCGCAAGCGACATAACTACAATTTAACTATCTTTATGTTATCTGGCGGTTCTCAGCCTCATCCCGGTAAAAGCGGAAACTGTACCAGCCGGGGCTTATTGTTTGCCGTACGTTTGCTCCAGATATTCAATATTGAAGAGGATCATTTTCTTCAATACATCCCTGTCAATATCGGCAAGCTTCTTCACGTAGAGGCATCCCTTCCCCATTTTGTACTTTCCCATGCGGGTGAGCAGCTCCTCCTGTTCGGGGGTACCGGAGTAGACATAGAGCGAGATGGCCGTCTTCCGGGGCGAGAAGCCCACCATCATCCAGTCCCCCTCCTGGCGGCTGCGTTCCGACTTGTAGTGGTACTGCCCGAATCCGATCATCGAGTCGCCCCACATCTTCGGCCCGTAGCCGGTGGTCTCCTGCATCAAATCCAGCAGTGTAAAGCTGTCGGTCTGTTTCTGTTCGCTGTCGGCATAACTGCGGATGAACGCCGCCACATCGCCTTCGTGTTGTTTTGTTTTCAGTTCTCCCATGGTGTCCCGTAGTCATCAGCTCCCGACATCTCTGCCAGGGCGGCATCGTAGGCAGGGTTATACACGATTGTATCAGGTGGTGCGGGACAGAACTTCCCCTGACCGGCCAAAGAAGAGGATGCGTCCACTTTTGGTTGAAAAGAAAATATAATCAGGATCAGCAACAGGTATTGTCTCATAACCTCCTCATTTATGGGTAGAAAATAAAAATAAAACAAATATACTACTTCCCGGTTCATACTTTTCAAAATAAATTGCATTATCTGAAAACTATTTTTAGTAAACATTGTTTTTATTTAAAATATTTGGAATATTTTTGTACAGAATTTGAAGCGAAAAAATTATTCATTAAAAGAAACCACCTAACCGATCAGGAGTTGTTGTATGACACCTTAAAATCGGGGATGAAAAACGGAGTGCACACCGTAACCTGTGCAGTAATTGATTGGTTGGAGATTTGCCGTGCCATTGGGGATACCAGCTCCGGGCAGTGTCTAATCTCATAAATTTTATTTAACATCTATTTTAAAAAACTATGCAGATGAAAAGATTTAAACTTCTCAGCTTCAGAGGCATCATGCTATCCCTGATGAGCCTGATGACCTTTTCCCTATTTGCTCAGAGAATTACCGTGAGCGGCACGGTGACCGATGATACCGGCATGCCGGTGATCGGCGCGACCGTGATCGTGGTGGGTGAAACCACCCGCGGCACGGTGACCGATATCGACGGTAACTACATGCTGACAGATATCCCGGGTGATGGGAGTATCCGGTTCAGCTTCGTGGGAATGACTCAGCAGACAGTAGCCGTTCAGGGACGCACCCGCATCGACGTGGTACTGCTCACCGATACCGAGCTGCTGGATGAGGTTGTGGTGACTGCCCTCGGCATGAAGCGCGATCAGAAAGCACTCGGCTATGCCATGAAAGAGTTCAAGGGCGATGAGCTGATTACCAATATCATCAACCCGGTGGCAGCACTGCAGGGCAAGGTGGCAGGCGTGGAAATATCCCAGTCCGACGGTGGCATGTTTGGTTCCACCAAGATACTGATCCGTGGTGCCTCCACATTAGGCAAGAACAACCAGCCCATCTACGTGGTAGACGGGGTGATCCTCGACAACTCCATCTCCAGCTCGGGCGATGCCGACTGGAACGATGCAGCCAACGACTACGGTAACGAGCTGAAGAACCTCAACCCGCAGGATTTCGCCACGGTATCGGTACTTAAAGGTGCTGCAGCCACGGCCCTCTACGGTTCACGCGGTCTCAACGGCGCCGTGGTGATCACCACCAAGAGTGGTGAGGGACGGCAGGGCCTGGGCATCCAGGTGTCACAGACGTTCGGTACCGATTA
Organism: Bacteroidales bacterium; assembly: GCA_012727735.1. Classification (GTDB taxonomy): domain Bacteria; phylum Bacteroidota; class Bacteroidia; order Bacteroidales; family Dysgonomonadaceae; genus Proteiniphilum. Next base: position 9,392 of record JAAYGM010000085.1, read on the forward strand.
TGTCTATCGCCAGCCCAAGCTGCAGAATGTCTATGGTGACGGTGCCCTCTCCAGCTACGTAGATTACGGCGCAGAGAAACCGGGAGGCGGCTACTACACCTTCGACAACCAGCGCCAGTTCATGCTCAACTCTGACGGCAAGCCCTCACATATGGGAGGCTGGCAGGGCATGGGCTTCGGTCCCCGCTTCGACGGCAGAGAGATTGAGTTTTACGACCGCAGCTACCGTCCCTATGAGGCGGTGGAGAACAACTTTAAGAACACCTACGACCTGGGGTTCAACTCCAACACCAACGTGGCCATCAGCGGCGGCAACGACAGAACCACCTTCTACACCTCCATGGGTTATCTCTACAATCAGGGTACGCTGCCCAACAACGATTTCCAGCGTCTCACGCTGCTCACCAAGGCCTCGCACAACATCACCGATCGGGTGAACCTGGAGGCAACCCTCTCCTTTGCCAACTCCATGCCGCGTAACGCACAGCCCAACCTCGGTGAGAAATTCACCGACGGCACCTGGCCACGCGCATACGATCCGGACTACCTGAAAAAGAAATACAGGGGAGCACACGGGGGACTGGCCAGCACCTCCTATGGTGATGAGTACGGATCGGTACCCGGCAGGGACATCTGGTGGCGCATCTACGAGAATGACTACCGCCGCAAGGAGACCTCCGTTCGTCCCGGACTGATCCTCACCGTGGAGCTGACCGACTGGCTCGACTGGATCACCGAGGGGAACTACAACTACTATAACACCCGCGATGAAAGCAAGGAGCTGGGTAGCGGCTACGCCAACGAGGGTGGCTACTACTCCATGTCGCAATACGGCAAGGAGCAGACCAACTTCTACAGTACACTCAACGCCATGTACGGTATGGGCGACTGGACACTGGGTGGTTTCCTCCGTGGTGAGTACTACAACAACAGAGAACAGTACAGTCGCCTCTGGACCAATGGCGGTCTGATTGTGCCGGGCCAGTACTTTATTGGCAACTCCAAGGAAAATGTGGGTTACGACGGATACGTAGGCGGACAGAAAAGGATGTACTCCATTGCCGCACAGTTCAGCACCAGCTGGCGCGACCAGCTCTTCTTCGACGTGACCGGCCGTAACGACTGGTCCTCCTCGCTCCTTTATTCAGACGGACACGGCACCTACTCCTACTTCTACCCCTCCGTCTCGGGATCATGGTTGTTGCATAACAGCCTCGACCTGCCCGACTGGGTATCGTTCATGAAGGTACGCGGATCGTTCGCACAGGTGGGTAACGACACCAGTCCCTACATCATCAACACCGCTTACTCCATGGGTACCTCCACCACGACTGACGGCAAGACCTACTCGCTGGAGCTGCCCAACACCGTCTACGATGCCAATCTGAAGCCGGAGCGTAAGCAGGAGTGGGAAGTGGGTCTCGACTGGCGCTTCTTCAACAACCGCATCGGTATCGACCTGGCGTACTACAAGCAGAACACCTTCAACCAGATCATGTCGATCGCCGTTCCCTACGTCTCGGGTATCAGCAATCAATATGTGAATGCGGGTAACATCCAGAACAGGGGTGTTGAGCTGGCGGTAAACACTACTCCCTACACCAGCAACGACCTGGAGTGGACTGTCGATTTCACCTACACAAAAAACGAGAACAAGATCATCTCACTGCACGAGAATGTCGCCAACTACATCCTTCTCGATGGATCGGTGGACTACGGTAACTACCGCATCGGTTCGGTGGCAAAGGTGGGTGAGTCGTACGGCGTACTGATGTCAGACTCCAAGATGGCAATCGATGAGAACACCGGTCTGCCTCTGCTGGCGTGGTCCGACGCACGCCGCTTCGCCTACTACCGCCGCAGCGGCAATGCAGAGATCGTGGGATCGATGGTTCCCGATTTCCTGGGATCCGTGGCTACCGGCCTCCGTTACAAGAACTGGAACCTGCGTGCATCGATCGATATGCGCTTCGGCGGCACCATCGCCTCCTACGGCTCCCGCTACGGTACGGCCTACGGTTATACCGAGTCGACCCTGAAATACTCTGCCCCGGAATATGGCGGCATGACCTGGACCTCAGCGTTTGACAACATGACCTACAGCGACGGGTTGATCCCCGAAGGGGTGCTCGCCGGCGGTACGGCCATCAAGCAGCCCGACGGCACCACCTACAATGTGGCAGAAGGGGGTGAAACCTACCAGTCCCTCTACGACAAAGGCAAGGTGGAACCCACCCACGCTTCGGTATGGCACTACTATACCAACAGCTGGGGCCAGGGTGTGATCAACGACAAATGGGTATCGGAGCTGAACTACATCGCCCTGCGCGAGGTGGCCCTCAGCTACCAGCTGCCGCAGCGGATTGCACACCGCATGGGAGCCACCAACCTGCACCTCTCACTCACCGGCCGCAACCTGGGCTACCTGCTCAACAACATGCCCAACGGTGAGAACCCGGAATCGGTGCGTGGTACCTCTGTCTCTGAGTTCCGCGTGCGCACCTTCTCACCCTTCACCGCGAATTACATGTTCTCCGTGAACATCGGTTTTTAATTGTTGATAATAAAAGAAAGAAAAACAATGAAAAAATTTACATATACCACGACCCTTTTACTGAGTGGATTGCTGTTACTGATGACCGGCTGTCGCGACGATATGGCGAAACTCAACTCCAACCCGTCGCAGGTGACAGAGGCCAACATCTCCTATCTCTTTGCTCAGTCAGTGATCAACTTCGAGCCGGCAGGATACCTGCTCTGGTTCTACAATGCACCCATGACCACTCGCTGGGGACAGATGGCTGTACCCACCGGCGGATTCACCTCCACCTACACGCAGACCACCGCCACCGGCGACCAGGGAGGGCAGTACATCAACGTGCTGAAGTATGCACGGGATATAGAACAGGTGCGCTCCACCATGCCTGAAGAAGATGCGGCCAAGTATGCCCATATCGCTGCCTGTGTCGATGTGCTGACGGTCTACCTGGGCCTCTTCGACAGCGACATGTATGGCGACCGCCCCTTCACCGAAGCAGCGATGGCACGCTACGGCGGCACGCTGACACCGAAGTATGACAAGATCGCCGACCTTTACGATCTCTGGCTGCAGATGCTGGGTGACGCCACCACCACACTCACCACTGCCACCGACCAGACCTTCCCTACCAACCAGGACGTGGTCTACCGGGGTGATGCCTCCAAGTGGGCCCGTCTGGCCAACTCGCTGAAGCTGAAGATCGCCGTGCGTCTGCTGGCACAGGATAAAGCACGGGCGCTCACCATCGCCTCCGAGGCAGCTTCGAACAGCGCCGGACTGATCGATGGCACCGACCATGACTTCCTCTTCAACAAGGCCTCCTCCATCACCCAGAATGACGGTGACAAGGTGTACCACTGGAACAATGGATTCATGGAGTCCACCGCCTCCAGCCGCCGCGTGATGGATTTCATGCTGCGCAACAAAGACCCGCGCGTACGCTTCTTCTACCGCAAGAATGCATGGAACGCCAGTATCGTACAAGGGTTCTTCGATCAGGGGAAAGAGATCCCCTCCTACATCCTGGAGAACGTGAACTACACCGAGAGTGGCGGTCAAAAGACCTTTGTCTCCTGGAAGGGAATGGGCGAGCCCTGGGTTCGCTACTACGGCCTCCCGGTGGAGATGGATGCCGCGCAGAACATCACCGAGTATGGCGACTACTTCGATTATACCAACCGCTCGAAGCTGAAGATCGGTGATGCCGAGAAGACCTTCACTCCCTTCTCCGGCTACAACCAGGAGATGATCATCGGCCGTTACGACTTCACGCTGCCCACACTGCCGGGAGGACCGGTGATCCAGGATCTGGACGACACCCCCTGGTACGGCATGTACCTGTCCACCTCCGAGGTGAACCTCTACCTTGCCGAGTTCAAGCTGCTGGGAGCCACCCTTCCGGGAACTGCACAGCAGTACTTCAACAAGGCGCTCCGTGCGTCGGTGGAAGAGTACAACCGACTGGCTTCGCTCAACGAGATCCCTTATTACGGGAAGACCTACGGCTACGACCAGCATGAAGCGGTGATCGACCTGCAGGCAGGTGAGATCGAAGCGATGATGGCCAGCCCTGAATACCAGCTCACCGGCGACGCCGCGCTCGATCTGGAGAAGGTCTACGTCCAGCAGCTGCTGCACTTCACCCTCTACCCCAACGAGCAGTTCGTCACGGTACGCCGCTCCGGCGTTCCGAAGGAGAATTCCACGCTGATTGCATGGGAGAACTTCGCGCCCACCGTGCCTAACAACGCCATCCCGCGCAGGTTTGAGGTAGGTGCACCCTCACCCACCGACCTGATGTATCAGATCCTTATCGATGCCTACAGCTCACAGGGCTTCACCCCCGGGACCGGTCAGGATGGCACCCTGCTCAACTCCGAAAGGGTATGGCAGGACATCAACGCACCGCAGTTCGGTCAGGGACCACAGTAAGGTAATTCGCTTTTAAAGCGACAGGATTTTTTTTCAGCCGCCTCATTTATTTGGGGCGGCTGTTTTGTTCTCCGGCGCTACTGCTTCAGTGCCGCCTTGGAGAAGAGATATTCCGGTATATCGGTGTTGAAGCGTATATCGGTGATCCGGAACCCGGTACCCTCGCTCCCCTGTTTCAGCATATCTTTGTAGAACACCGTCCGCGGAAACCAGCGTCCCTCAATCTGTACCACGTCGCTCATCTCTGATCGTTTCAGCAGCTTGCCGCTTTTGGCAAAGAGCTCCTCCTTCAGGGGGACATAACGCTCCCTGTCCACCCAGAGGCGGCGTGAGGCGTAGGCCAGGTCATCCACCTTGCCGGTGAGCTGCAGTATCCAGCAGTCTCGCCCTCCGATCTCTTCCGTCCCCACCACCTCGGCGTTATAGGTCTCCGTCAGCTTGCGGTCGTCCATCATATCCTCGTAGGAGAGGTCCGACCCCATCACCGACTGGCGCAGCATATGTCCCGATATCTGTATGGTGCGGTCGGTAGAGGGAGAGTAGATCCAGAGCTGCTCCTCCAGCTTCAGCATCTTGGTCCCCTCCTCGCGGGGAGGGGAGAGGTATTCGGTGAAGGAGCGCTTGTCGCCCACCGCATAAGTCTTAGAGGTGATGGTGCGGCTATTCCGCCGTCCATGGATGGTCATCGACGACTCAAACACCCGGTTCTCCGAGGAGAGGTTCCGGTCAATCCGCTCCAGTATCTCGTCCGCCGGTGGCTGCGCCTGCAACGGGAGTACCGCAGTGGCAAACAGCAGTATGATGGCACGTTTGATTTTTATTTCTAACCCTTTATGTTTCATATTATTGTTTTTTAGCGAAAAGCCGTAAGCGAAAAGCCGTAAGCGATCAGCTTTCAGTGATCAACGGTCAGCTTTTGAAACTTACTAACGTTGTAACCTATTAACTTACGAACTTACGAACCTACGAACTTACGAACTTGTTAACTTGTTACGCTTCCAGTTCCTTGAACAGTTGCGATGTCTTCCTTTTGTAGATCCCTATTCCTGCGAGCATCGCCCCCACCACGGTAGAGAAGAGACCCGGGATAAATCCGATGTAGTAGTCCGCCGGCGTGATGCGTGTCCTGATTGCTGAGGGATACATCATGGCAGAGCCCTCCATCATCCCCGAGATGTTGAACCCATACTTCTGCACCAGTGCGGCGAAAAAGAGCCCTATGGCCGTACCGATGATGGCACCCGCAATCCCGATAAAAACAGACTCATAGATCAGTGTACGATAGAGGTGGCTTTTCTCTTCACCCATGGCCAGGCGCACACCAAACTCACCATAGCGCCGCAGTCCTCCCAGCAGGCCGGCGTTCCAGAGCACCAGCGCCATCGCAATGATAAATACGGCAATGATGTAGACGCTCCACACATCCAGCATCTTCACCAGCTGCCCCATGCTCCCCTGCTGCTTCAGGGTCTTCATCACGGGTGCAAAGAGATCGTCATCACCCACAAAAGCGCTGTTGAACGCCTGTGCGATCTCCAGCGCACGCTCATCATCATAGAAGCCCGCGTCAAACAGGCCCACCAGCTCACCCGCAGCATCATCCATGTCGAGCGCATGACGTGCATCCTCAATGTCCACGATGATGCTCCCGCGGTCCAGCGCCTCAGCGCCGAAGGAGACCGTTCCGGCCACGATGAAGTTGTACATCGACATGCTCCCGTGCATGGTCGACCCGATCAGGGTCACCTCATCGCCGGGGTCCACCCCCAGCTTCTGTGAGAACTGCTCCGCCAGCAGCGCCTCACCCGGGTTCTGCACCATCCTCCCCCGCACGATCGATTCAGTGATATTCAGCCGTCCCGCCTCCCTGCTCTCCGGCGACAGGAGATCGACACCCATGCCGGCAGCAGGACCCTGCGACCGTGTCTCACCCTTCTCATCCGGCACATCCACCAGTCCCCCGAACTGTATACGTGCGGCCCAGTCCAGCTCCGGGAAGCGGCTTGTGAGCTCCTCCTTCAGTGAAGTCACCTCTGTCATCGCCAGATCATTGGGCACCTGCCCCTCATTCTCAGCATAAGCCCTTGTCATCACCTTCAGGTGACCATGCGTAAAGCGAGCGTTCATCTCGATGGTATCACCCATAAAGCCGGTGATGTAGGCATTCATGAAGACGGTGAGCATCACCCCTATCGCCACCACGATGATGGGCAGGCGGCTGCGGCTCTTATCGCGGAACAGTCCGTTGATCAGGAATCGTATCATTGTATTCTCCCCCTTAATGCTTCTGTTGGGTTCATTTTTGCTATTTTTCTCGATGGCCAGTAGCTCACGACCGTGGTGATCAGCACCACGATCAGTACCGTGGTGATCACCAGGCCGGCGCTGTATATGGGATAGAGCGTCTGTGCCATGGCCATGCCGAAATCACCGGCATCCATGGGAATGGTCCATCCCACCCTGGCCTGCCACGCGAGGAAGGGGATGCCGTAGAGCGCCCCTGCAAGTGCCGCGAGGATGGAGTGCATGGCACCCTCCACGGTGAAGAGCCCCACCACCTCCCGCCGTGTATATCCCAGCGCAATATAGGTCCCGATCTCCTTTTGTCTCCTGAAGATGGAGAGCACCTGCGTGTCGAAGATAGCCAGCATGGCCAGCAGCAGCAGGATGGTGTAGAACACCGATTGACCCGCTGTCTTTGTCTTGATGATCCTGTCCACCGAGGCGGTCAGCACCTCTTTCGGCTTGTGCACCCACCCCTGCACCGCAGCTCTCTCCGCTCCGGCATCACGGAAGGTGAGAATGGTCGCTTCGTCCTCCATCATGGTCATCTCACGAAGGGTCTCCAGGGGGATATAGAGCTGTGCAGCCTCCACCGACGGCACGTTGCTGGAGAAGATGGCGGTGATCACAACATCCGTCGCGTCAAAAGTGCCTCCGGCATCCCTCCAGCGCATGGTGAGGTAATCACCCTCCGCCAGCTGCAGGCTCCGGGCCATGGCTGCACCAATGATCGCGGGGACAGCATCCACTACAGTATCCAGCTTATGTGTAGGCAACAGGAAGATATCCTGTGCGGGGTCAATCCCCTTGATCGCTACCGACTGCATCCGTCCCTGCGGGTAGATCGTACCCTGCACCATCAGCAGCGGCACCATATCACCCCGTGCTATCTCATCGCTGAACTGCTGCGGGATGGGGGCATGGCTCTCTGCCAGCGTGAAGGGATCGTAGGGATCATACTGCTCATGCCAGTACTGTCCGCCCCCTATCTCCCAGTTGGTCATGTCGCTCTTCGCCTGGTAGTCCCACCCCACCAGTATCCCTTTCAGCCATATGATCACGACAAAGGAGAACGACAACACGATCACGTTGAGCCATGTGCGCAGTCCGGCACCCACGAGGTTGCGGTATGCAAGTTTAAGTGCTGTTTTCATCTGATCCTCATTTTTCTGTTTGGTCCACCTTCACCCACTCATCCTGTGCTACCTTCCCGTCCAGGAGATATATTTTTCTCCTGAGATAGCCAATCACCTTCTCGTCGTGGGTGGCGAAGAGAAAGGTCGTCTTCAGCTCTTCATTCAGCTTCACCATTGTCTGCAGTATATGGTGTGAGTTGGCTGCATCGAGGTTGGCGGTAGGCTCATCGGCCAGTACCAGTGAGGGTCTCTTCACCATCGCCCGTGCTATGGCCACGCGCTGGCACTCCCCTCCCGACAGCTGGGGCGGCTTCGACCGCACCTTGTCGGTCAGTCCCACCCACTCCAGGGCATCCATCACCATCTTTCTTCGTTCTGCAGCGCCAATCTTCAGCAGCAGCAGCGGGAACTCCACATTCTCGAAGACGGTGTGCACCACCAGCAGGTTATAGCTCTGGAAGATAAAGCCCAGGCTCTCCTTGCGGAGTTGTGCCGCCTCCCGGGCTGTCAACCTGCCGACCGATTGATTCAGCACCCATGCCTCTCCCGATGTGGGGGTATCGAGTGAGCCGACGATATTGAGCAGTGTCGTCTTCCCCGAGCCGCTGGGGCCTATCAGGCCGGTGAACTCACCTTTACCCAGCGACAGGTTGATGTCGCTCAGGGCGGTGAAAGCGCTCTTGCCCATGGGGAAACTCTTTGTCAGCTCCCTGATCTGAATGATTGCATTGTTATCCATTGTCATCTGTTTTAGCGTCTCTTTTTTTGTAACTGAACTTTCGCATTGTACGTATACAGCTAAATTATCGACTGACAATGTTTTGTGACCCATATATGACCTCGGTCACTAAAAGAGCAAAACTTGCTACGCTGCGAACAGCTGCTCTTTTTACGTTCCCCGAGGTCAATGAGTCCCCACAAAACATTGATAGGTCTCATCTTTAGCTGTAACGATCCAAATATAATGAACATACGAAAGTTGAATTAATGATTGTATACAAGCATCAGCTGCAGGCCTGTGCCGGCGAACATATTGCCGCCACCCTGCTGCGTGGGTATATTGTAATTCTTCGGGTTGATGTACCCCATCATGTGCAGTGTCAGCCTGTTGAACTGCCGCTGCCAGTTGATGAAGTTGTAGGACGATTTGTTGCGCCAGTCGAAATAGGCGATCAG
>JAAYGM010000086.1 GCA_012727735.1 Bacteroidales bacterium
CTTCCGGTCGCAGGTTGTTAACCAAAAGCTTCATCGATGCTTTCACCAGGGGCAGCTTATCTGCACCGTACATCGATCCCGACACATCGATCAGGAATACAAAATTGCTTGCAGGCAACGCTTCCGAAGGGATCTCTTTCGCCTTCACACCGATACGTACCAGTTGCGTCTGAATATTCCAGGGACAGGCAGCGGTTTCGGCAGTGATGCTTACAGGATGGCCATCTGTCGGCTGTGGATAATCGTAGCTGAAATAATTGATCATCTCCTCCACCCTCACCGCATCTTTGGAAGGTACTTCTCCCTGGTTGATCAGGCGACGGATATTTCCGTAGGAGGCCGCATCCACATCCAGCGAAAAGGTAGACAACGGTTCGTTGGCAGCTGTGAGAAAAGGGTTCTCCCTGAATGCTTCGTATGCTTCACTGTTGATATCCTGCAGAAAGGGAGGGCGCAGTGGTGGCCTGATTGACCGGTCGTACCGGTCAGAGGTAAGGCTACGTACGTGTAATCCTGCCACGTGTCCCTGTAGTGCAGACCCGGTCATGTTCATCATTTTCTGCGATCCGTATCCTATCACTACCACCTCTTCCAACAGCGCATCATCCCGTTTCAGAAAGATATCTGATCTTCTCTTTTCTATTTTCACTCTCTGCGTTTTGTACCCGATGTAGGATACTTCAAGCGTTTCACCCTTCTTTCCCTTCAGCCGGTATGCACCATCGATATCAGTCACTGTGCCTTCGCTGGTCTCTACCACACGAACAGTCGCTCCTGCAAGCACGCTTTTATCTGTTGCATCATAGACAACACCGTTTATCTCCCACTCTTCGGCAGTAAACATCAATCCGCTCACTTCCATTTGCACTGCCATGACAGAAAAGATAAATCCTGCCATAAAAAGAATCATCACCATTCGCCGGTTTGTTGATTTCATAATTTTCAATTTTTATAAATGATATTTTTTGAGGTGCTACCTATGAGATACAAATAGGAAGATAATTCCATAAACGAATGGATATTTTTCTAACTTTGTGCAGCATCTTTGCATAAATGAACTGACATCAGGTTGAAAAAGAGAGCGGAAATAACGCAATTAAGTAACGACGAACTGTTTGATCTTTACAAGAGAGAAGAACAGACAATTTATTTCGGGGAATTATACCGCCGCTATATACCGATGGTTTATGGGGTCTGTCTTAAGTATCTTGCGAACGAAGCAGATGCACAGGATGCAGTGATGGATCTTTATGAAGATCTGAACCAAAGGATGCTGAAATATGCCATAACCAGCTTTCATTCATGGCTTTACACGGTGACTAAAAATCATTGTCTGCTGAAGATACGCAAAGAGAAGCAGGTGCATTTCGTAGATTTGAACGAAGCGATTATGGAAAATGGCGATTTTTTCACTCTTTCAGACAGAGAGCAGTCGGCAGAACAGGCGTCGGCACTCTCCTATTGCCTGAAGGAATTGAGCAGTGAGCAGCGGACCAGCATCGATTTTTTTTATTATGAGAACAAGTCGTATGCCGATATCGTTACCATCACAGGATACAGTCTCGAAAAGGTAAAAAGCTACATTCAGAATGGAAAAAGGAATCTGAAGAATTGTATCAACCGGATGCTGGAAGTGAAGGCGTTTCGTTGAACAGTTAAATAATACAACCCCTATCCGGAAAAGTAAACAGAGCGGAAGAAACAACAATGTAAACGAGGTGAACCTAAAAGAATACATACAGGGCAAGCGGCATGGCAAAGAGGCCAACCGGCTGGAACGTGAAGCGATGAGCGATCCTTTTTTACAGGATGCCATTGACGGATACGACTCGGTGGCAGGTGACCATCTGTCCGCGATCGAAAAGCTGGAGAAGAAGGTTGCAGCGAAACCCTCCCGTACAGACAAACGTGTCTGGATATGGGCTACGGCTGCACTGCTGGTGCTGCTTCTTGGCATCCCGTTCCTGTTGCGTCAGCCCGCTCTCAATGAAGAGATGATCATAGCCTCGAATGAGTCCGGGAGAGATGATACCGAAATGACCACTCCTGAAAATGACTCTGTCCTGATGACCACCCACCGTGCTGTTGAAGCTGAGAAGAAAGCACTACCAGACCATATATCGGAAGAAAAAGGGAATGATGAAGAGAAAAGGATGGATGATGTGACCGTTTTGACAATACCCGCAGGGGAAGCACCTGTCAGACAGAAGAAGCAATTGGTGGAAACAAGCGTGAACAGGAATCCGTTAAAGCAACCCAGGATACTTGATCGATCCATACAGGAGCGGCTACAGGGCAGCGTGGCCGGTATTGCTGTTACATCGGAAAATGAGCAGCGTGCGGAGGAGCGTATACGCATCAGAGGCATTTCAACGCCCGGTCAATCGGACCGCAAGCTTGTTCAGGGGCGGCTGACGGATGAGACAGGTGATCCGCTCATCGGTGCTAACGTCAACCTTCAGAATTCAACCGTGGGTACTGTTACAGACACGGAAGGAAATTTCACCATCGATCTTCCCAAAGAGACGCAGGGTACATTACTGGCATCCTACATCGGCATGGAAAACAGGGAGATTCCGCTCGTAGAGCATATCGGGACTGTTGTGATGGAAGCCGATACCGATCTGCTGAGTGAAGTGGTGGTAGTCGGTTACGGAACACAACGAAAAAAAGTTGAAACAGGTGCTGTAACAAAGCAAACAGAGGTTATCCCCACCTTTGGAGAAGCGGAATTCATCCGCTATTTCGAAGAAAATTACGACAAACAGATCTGCGAAGAGCTGGCTGTTGCATTTGTTGTGACGTTTTTCATCGACAGCAACGGACATCCGGGAAGCATTCACATCAAAGAGAACAACTGTCCTGCAATGGTGACAGAGATAAAAAGGTTATTGCTGGGCTCTCCGCTCTGGTCGGATGTGGACAGGGAGGTAACACTAAAAATTAAATGATAACAGAATGTCGATAGAAAAATTCTATACCCTCCGTGAGGAGAGAGCCAACTACATGACGCATGGCCTCGCACTGCTGATGAGCATTGCAGCTACTTATGTGCTGCTGCGCAAAGCGATCATCGCTGAAGACGGATGGGCGATATTTGCCTATGCCCTTTTTGGGTTCGGGATGATTGCCTGCATGGGATCATCCACCATCTATCATTACGTGCAGCAGCCGGTACGCAAGGCGAAGCTGCGTCATTTCGACCATGCCAGCATCTACCTGCTGATTGCGGCAAGCTATTCTCCTTTCACCCTTATCCTGTTGCGGGAAGAGGAGTATTGGGGATGGCTGCTCTTTGCACTGGTCTGGGTGATCGCCCTCGTGGGGATTACCATCAGCTTCCGGCCGCTCAAAAAAAACAGTCATCTCAAAACAATCTCTTATGTCGTGATGGGGTTGATCGTGCTCGTTGCCTTTAAACCATTCATCGATGTAACCACAGCAAATGATAGCAGGGAGGTGGTGTTCTGGATTATTGCAGGGGGTGTTTTTTATATTGTGGGAGCAGTGATCTACGCCACAGCAAAAAGGGAGTTTGTCCATGCCCTCTTTCATCTCTTCGTGCTGCTCGGACTGGCCAGCCATATCTATGCCGCCTGGGTGATACCATTGTAAAAAAGTAACGGAAGGTGATGCCGCTATATTCACAAGGGTATAGCCGTATTTCCTTTGGTACTCGTTCGCTACTCCTTCGGTACTCGTTCGAATATCGTTCGAATATCGTTCGAATAGATCCGAAGATGTAACGGGTTTGTTATGGGTAAATTGATACGCAGTTAAATGCCATATAAGGCGATTCACAGGGGATGGAACTGAAAAAAAAGCCATCTCATTTTTATGATGAGATGGCCTTTTTTTTAGCCTCTGGTTTAAACAGTTGTATTTGACAAGCTTTCACCGTTTTGGCTGAAAGCTGAAAGTATTTGGCTTTTACCTTTTCACTTTACGATATTGGGAGACTCCAGTCCGTATCCTTTCTTCTTATCCTCTGCTTTGAGCAGGAAAGCAAACAGCAATGCCAGCACACCAAAGCTGGTGAAGATCAACATCGGCAGGGTGTAATCGTAGGTGTTCACGGTTAGTCCGTCGCGCACCGTTTGTCCCGTCACACAATATTTCTCAAGCACCCATCCTATCAGGAGTGGAACACCCATCAGTCCCCAGTTCTGTACCCAGAAGATAAGTGAATAGGCTGTTCCCAGTCGTTTTTCCGGCACAATCTTCGGCACTGAAGGCCACATGGCCGAAGGCACCAGTGAGAAGGCGATCCCCAGCAGCACCACCAGCACCATGGCGAAGATCCAGCTGTCAAAACCCGGTATGGCGAAGAGCGCATGCACAACAATCAGCAGCACAGCTCCGATGATCATGATGGTGGCACCTTTCCCTTTTCTGTCATAGATACCGCCAAAGAGGGGTGTCAGCAGAATATTCCCGAAGGGCAGCAGCATGGGGATCAGCCCGGCGAGATCTTCCTTCACGCCAAACTTATTCACCATCAGGTCGGTGGCATACTTCAGGAAAGGGAAGACGGCAGAGTAGAACAGTACACAGAGAATGGCAATATACCACCATCCCTTGTTACCCAATATTTTACCTATATCGGAGAGTTTGAATTCATCCTCAGGGTTCTTCACGATGATCTCACCGGTATCTTCCGAGGCATCCAGCTTCTTGTCCATCATCACATAGACGATGAAAGCGATTAACCCGATACACAATCCTATCAGCGCGATCAATATGGGACGGGATACATCGATGACCCCTGTTGCCTTGGCAATAGGAATGGAAAAACCCAGCGCCAATGCTGTACCTATCCTGGCCATGGCCATCTCCATACCCATGGCCGTGGCAAGCTCCTTACCCTTGAACCATTTCACAATGATCTTCGAAACGGTGATGCCGGCTACCTCAACACCGATGGCAAAAATGGCAAAGCCGATGCTCGCCCAGAACACCTGTGCATCGAGACCGAAAAGAGTCTGTCCGTCAAGGGAAACGGTCGATACGGCCCAGTATTTGATCGCCGTACCTATCACCATCACAGCAGCGGCACCCATCCCTGTCATGCGCACACCCAGCTTGTCGAGGATGATTCCTCCGA
>JAAYGM010000087.1 GCA_012727735.1 Bacteroidales bacterium
AAGGAGCATCAGAGGATCTCGATCCCGTTCATCCTGCAAAGTTCAAGGGCCATCTCCCGCAGGCGGAATTTCTGAATTTTTCCGCTGCCGGTCATCGGGAAGGCATCCACGACAAAGACATAACGGGGTATCTTGTATTTGGCGATATGCCCCTTACAGTAGTCACGCACATCCTCTGTGGTGAGCTGCACACCCTCCTTCTGAATGATAAAGGCTCCCACATCCTCGCCGTAGCGCTCTGACGACACCGCAACCACCTGCACATCCTTCACACCCGGCATCCGGTAGAGATAGTCTTCCACCTCTTTCGGGGAGATGTTCTCCCCTCCCCTGATGATCATATCCTTGATGCGGCCCGTGATACGGTAGTTTCCGTTCCCGTCCTTCACGCCCAGGTCGCCCGAGTGCATAAACCCGTTGGCATCGATCACCTGTGCTGTCGCCTCCGGGTTCCTGTAGTAACCCTTCATCACGTTATACCCGCGGCAGCACATCTCACCCGCAGTACCGACAGGACACTCCTCGCCTGTTTCCGGATCAATCACCTTCACTTCGGTGAACTCATAATCGCTGCCCACCGTAGCCAGACGCACCTCGAAAGGATCATCTTCACGACTCTGCGTCATCCCCGGCGAGGTTTCGGTCATTCCGTAGACACTTGTGAGGTCCATGAACATCTGTTCGTTCACCTGACGCATCAGCTCCTCGGGGCAGAGTGCCCCGGCCATGATGCCGGTACGGAGTGAATGCATGTCGAACATTGAAAACATGGGATGGTGCAGCATTGAGATGAACATGGTGGGTACACCATGCAGCACGGTACACCGTTCCTTGTGTACTGAAGCCAATGTGACCAGCGGGTCGAATCGCTCCACCATCACCTGTGTGCTGCCGTGTGTCAGGCAGCACATGGTGGCGAGCACCACGCCAAAACAGTGAAACAGAGGTACGCAGACACAGCATTTATCTTCCGGAGTAAAATGCATATGTACACCTGTCAGATAGCCGTTGTTTGCGATATTGTGGTGGGTCAGCATCACCCCTTTGGGAAAACCCGTCGTGCCGGAAGTGTATTGCATGTTCACCACATCATGACAGACAGCGCGTGCGCGCAGTCTCCTGAACTCGTTATCCGGAACATTCTTTCCCAGGAGCAGAATCTCTGCTGTGTTATACATCCCCCGGTGTTTCTCCTGACCAATATAGACAATGTTCTTCATCTCAGGAAAACGGTGCGATTTCAGTTTGCCGCGTTGTGTCGTCTTAAGCTCCGGCAGCAGCTCGTAAATGATGTCAGTGTAATTGCTCCCCGGCACACCATCAGTCATGCAGAGTGTGTGCATGTCTGAATTTTTGAGCAGATAAAGCAGCTCTTCCGATCGGTAGCTGGTGTTGACCGTTACCGCCACGGCGCCAATCTTGGCGGTGGCATAGAGGAAGGTGAGCCAGTCCGGCACGTTCTGTGCCCAGATGCCCACGTTGGTACCACGCGTCACCCCTATGGCGATCAGTCCCTTCGCCATGTGGTCCACTCTTTCGTTGAATTTTTTCCAGGTAAAACGGAGATCACGGTCTGCATAGACGATATACTCCTTGTCGGGCGTCTTTCCGGCCCAGTATTCAAGCCAGTCGCCCAGCGTTCTGTCGGATAGTGTGATAGCTGATTTATTGGTCATTCTGATTTTCGTTGTGCTGTACGGGTTTATGCCGGAGAATAGACCACTCCGAGTATTTTCGCTTCGGATTGATCATAGGCTGTCACCAGATGATCGACAATGGAATCGTAGTAGATGCTGTCACCCTGATTCAGTATATATTTTTTGGCGCCATAATGTACGACGATGGATCCCTCCAGCACAAAGAGGAACTCCTCACCCTCATGCGATGAGGGGCTCTCCTTTCCGGTACCGGATTGAATATGCACCAGGAACGGTTCCATATTTCGTCCCGCTTTCCTGGCAGCCAGCGAGATAAAATCCATGTGCGAGTTGTTGTTGGTCTGATGACTGGTGAAGGTGACCGGCTGGAGCGAGTCGGTATGCCTGTTGACAACCGGTCCCATCTCTTCGCTGTCGTCCAGGAAAGTACCCAGCCGCACACCCAGGGCGCGGGCTATTTTTATCAGAGAAGAGAGGGAAGGAATGATGTCGCTCCCGCAGATTCTGTTCACCTGCTCTACCGTAAGCCCTGCACCCACGGCCAGCTCTTCTGCCGACATGTTCCTGTCGGCACATAATAGTTTTATTTTTTCTGTGACAGCACTCATACCTATCTATTTTTTTGAATATGCAAAATTAACAGAATCAAATAAACAAGGCAACTATTATCACGATATGTTTGTTTTGCACTCTATTTTATAATAATTCTATATTGTATTTGATATTTTTCTATCATCACAGTTCTTCATCAGAGTCACCGTTTTCTCATGCATATTGTACAAAAGGATCATTCACAGACCTTCAATGCCACCTGAATATTCAGTATGGCGAATACATAAACATTATGGCGCATTTTGAGAACAGCATGATATAACCATACTGAAGGTCAATACTTCGTGTGCTTCTCTTTTGCGTGGCCTAAGCGTCTGCAGCTCTACTATTATCTTATCTTAAACTCATCATCCCCTCATTACAGCAATATGTTTAAATGAGGTTACAATAAGGCTACAATGAGGCTGAAATGAGGAGATACAAGCCATATATACGCTGAAAACCATGTCTGGTCCTGAAATAGGTATAGCGAAGGTAAGGAGGAGAACCTTCATCTGAATGTGATGAAAACTATTAGCAGATATAGCTGATAAAACAATTCATTAATAAATTAAAAATAGTGTAAATTGAAATAAATTAACTAAATTTGCTGACCAATATATAATGAAATAAATGTGTTCAAAATATAAAGGGCTGTTGACGTCCACACTGATTTTTGCATCGATTCAGGCACAGGCTTTCACTTCTGAGTTGAAAACAATTGTCTTGTCGGATGGGGAAACGACGACAACACGACGCTGTCTGCCTGACAATTATTATCTATCCACAAACAATTAATCAAAAAATCTGTATGAAACGAATCTTAATTACGGTAATCATCTCTGCCTACAGCATCGTTGCCTGCCTGGGTCAGATTACGGAGAGGCAATGGCTCAACCTGAATTATGCCGGTGATGAAAAAGAGTACCACAACCTTGATATCTATCTGCCCGATATGGATAAACCTGCCTATAAAGCAATCATTGTAATCTACGGCAGTGCATGGTTCAGCAACAACATGAAACAATTTGCGTTCGATACCTTTGGAAAACAGTTACTTGAAAGTGGTTTTGCAGTGATTGCAATCAATCACAGGTCGAGCAACGATGCGGCTTATCCGGCGCAAATAAATGATGTGAAGGCTGCTATACGGTTTGTAAGAGCAAATGCAGACCGATACCAGATAGATGCCTCATTCATTGGCATCACCGGCTATTCTTCGGGAGGACATCTTGCTTCACTGGCAGGAACAACAAACGATGTGAAGGAGTTTACAGTTAACAGCAAAAGTGTGAATATCGAAGGCAACGTGGGGAACCATACCACAACAAGCAGTTCTGTGAATGCCGTTGTCGACTGGTTTGGGCCCATCGACATGGCGCTGATGGAAGATTGTAAAGGGCCCAAGGAGGGAAACTCTCCCGAAGCGGCTCTTATCAGAGGCAATCCGGCTGATAACCTTGATATGATTGCCCTACTGAATCCCATCACCTTCATTGACGAAACAGATCCGCATTTTCTGGTGATTCATGGTGAAGCTGATAATATTGTACCCCATTGCCAAAGTGAGCTTTTCGCCAAAGCATTAAAAGAAAAAGGATTGCTAACTGAGTTTATTTCTGTACCCGAAGGGCAGCATGGGCCGGTTACATTCAATGAGAGTACCTTTCAAAAAATGATTAATTTCTTCCAGGAAGAAAGCAGCAAGTAAAAAATATGAAACGACTATCACTTTTATCCCTTCTACTGCTCTTATTTGCGAACTTCAATCATGTAAAAGCGCAGGATCTGATTCTCAACAATCTCGAATATTTTGAAACACAGGGTGTCAATCTGTTGGTATACAGCAACCTCTTTACCGGAGGGTTCAACGATGAGAAGAACGCCGGTATTGAATTGATCCACCATGGTGTGAGAACAGCACAGGGAGGTGCAGTACGTCTTTCCAACACGCCGGAGCAGTGGGATCTTGTACCGGCAATACCCACACGGACAGTAGACCCGGCAACCAAAACCATCGGAGCCCTCTTGCGGTATGATGATTACAACTTTGAATCACGCGTGGAGGTCACGGCAAATGGCAAAGGAGTAGAGATCTCAGTCTGGCTCGATGAACCCCTTCCCGCGGTGCTGGAGGGAAAGGCCGGGTTCAATCTGGAGTTCCTGCCCTCACAATACTGGGGGAAGGCATACCTGATGGACGGCCGTCCCAGCCGGTTTCCCCGCTATGTGGTGGGGAACAGCGTTACCCGGCCCAACAGTGAGAAACCCAAACAATTCAAGGGGTACGTAACATCTGACGACAGGGGAACCGACAGATATGTTGATCCGCTCCCACTCGAAACAGGTCACACCATGCTGCTTGCACCCGATGCCCCCGAACGAATGGTGAAGATCACCTCGCACGATGCCGACCTGCAGCTTTACGACGGCCGTGTGCTCGCGCAGAACGGCTGGTTCGTCGTCCGTAGCCTGCTCCCGGCAGGTAAAACGGGCAAGGTGCTGACCTGGACGGTGGAACCCAACGCCGTTGAAGGATGGGTGAGAGAACCCAACATCGGCTTCTCACAAGTGGGGTACCTCCCCTCACAACCCAAGATATCGGTCATAGAGCTGGATAAAAACATGAAACCGCTTGAGACTGCCTCAATCTACAAGATTGGCGACGATGGTAATGCGACAGAGGTATTCACCGGTGAGATCACTTCCTGGGGCGATTATTTCAAGTACCACTATGTGAAGTTCGATTTTACCCCGGTCAACACCCCCGGTATTTACTATATCCGTTACGGCGACTGCATCACCAATAACTTTATCATTGAAGAGAATGTATACGACAAGATTACCGATGCCACCAGCGATATATGGATTCCGATACATATGAATCACATGTACGTGAACGAGGCCTACAGGGTGTGGCACGGTGAACCCTTCAAGGAGGGATACAGGCAGGCACCGCCCGATACCGACCACTTCGATCTGCACTGGCAGGGCCCCACCACCGATACGCAGTACAAGGCGCTGGAGCTGATCCCGGGGTTGAACGTCGGCGGTTTCTTCGACGCCGGTGATTTTGACATCGAGACAGGATCGAATATCGGCGTGGTCCAGAACTTCGTTCACACATGGGAGTATTTCAAACCAACGCGCGATCAGACTTTTATCGATCACACACAGCGCTACGTGGACCTGCACCGCCCGGACGGAACACCCGACATACTGCAGTTCATTGAGCATGGGACCATGCAGTTGGTGGCTCAGGCAGAGATCATCGGCCACATGGCACAAACGCTCTCAAATGCAGTGCTTGATAATTACCATCACCTGGGTGATGCGGCCTCCCTCACCGACGGCCTGCCATACAACCCGGAGCTGGGTCCCTACGAGGTGGCAGCTGACGGTCGGTCGAGCGGCGTGAAGGATGATATGTGGGCATTCACCAGTCGCAACCCCGGCCTCGACCTCAGGGCTGCAACCACCTTCGCCGCTGCCAGCAGGGCGCTCAGAGGCTACAACGATGACCTGTCGGAAAGGGCGTTGCAACAATCCAGAAGACTGCTGAAAGAAGCAACCGAAATGCTTGCTGAAAGACCTGTTGAGGATGAGGGACGCTATTTTGGTTCCGGCGATATCGCCACCTACCTGGAGCTCTACATCTCCACCGGTGAGCAATCGTACCTCGAACGGTTTCATGAACTGCTCTGGCCTACGTTAGACCGGAATGTGAACTTCAGCATCCTGACGGCCCTGCACGCCATTCCCCACCTGGATACGTCGTTCAAAGAAAAGCTACGACCCTATGTGTTGCAGTACAAAGCCTATATCGACGAGCTGGAACTAGACAATCCCTACGGACTGCCCATCGGCCTGGCGAACTGGGCAGGCGGGGGTGCTGTGGTCAACTTCGGCACCACCATCTGCTTTGCCAATGAGCATTTTCCTGATCTCATTGACGCCAGGCACGTGTACAAAGTCTCCAGCTGGTTGTTCGGATGTCATCCCTATCACAACTATTCGTTGGTGGCGACCGTGGGTGCCACACGACCCAAGGCGGTTTTCTACGGCAACAACAGGGCCGACTTCTCCTTCATCCCAGGCAACATGGCCCCCGGGATACTGTTCAGACAACCGGACCATTTTGAGAATTATGACGACTGGCCATTCCTTTGGGGGCAAAATGAAGGCACCATAGGAGGAAATACCGGTTACCTGATTTTTGGATCAGCCTTTAAGAATCTGGTAAAATGAATTTGCAATGAACACAGTGTAAGCAAACAAGCTTTAAATGGTCATATCCACTCAATAATATTTTAATATATATTAACTTAGTTAATGTAAAGAGTAAACATTCATTTTTCAAAATTAAATGACTAAAATTGCATTTGTAATGCTAATCGACAGATAAACATATGGAAACCTTCAAGTAATTTTAAAGGTTAATAATTTATTCAACTTAATCACAAAGACATACCAGATGAAAAGAAAAACAATGCTGCCATTGAGAAGTCAGTTCCTGCTTTTGTTGCCATTTATTACACTATTACTCATTACCTGCAGTGATAAGATTGAAGAGACAGAGCAAATAAATCTCTCTCTTGACAAGACAAATATCGTGTTTGAAACACCTGACGCACAGGAAACCTCAGTTGTCATTCAAACCAATGCATCATTGGTTTCTGTTGCTATTCCAACGATCGATCAAAACTGGTGCAGTGCGACATTATTTGAAAACATTATCAGGATAAAGGTTACAGAGAATATTTCTGTAGGGAAAGAGAGAAGTACCCTCATCTCTGTTACTGCAGACGGAGTGTCATCACCTAAAACCATCAAGGTAACCCAGAGAGCCAGTAATATTTTTATTCAATCCTTTTCTATTCCGGCAGAAATCAACGGGCTGGAAGATGATATTGAGGGAGTCATTGACCATGAAGCAAAAACAATTACTCTCTCCACATCACGATGGATTGCCAATGTGAAAAACCTGATTGCTGTTTTTGAAACACCGGCAAAGCTCTTTATTGGAGAAAAAGAACAGATCAGTGGTGTCACTCCAAACACATTCCTGGAACAGCATACCATCCTCGTGAAAACGGATGACGGGGTTACTGCAGCGTATGATCTGATCACCAGGGGTCCCATGTTCACCGGTCTTCCGGTCATTAAAATTGATATCGATGGCGGCGTAGAGGTGGTGGAAAAGACTTTAAAGCTTCCTTCAAAATTTCAGCTTACCGTTCCTGACGAGAACAGCTTTGATATGGGAGAAACCCAAATGACCATTCGCGGAAGGGGAAACTCAACATGGAATATGCCTAAAAAACCTTACCGGATAGACTTCCCTGAAAAGACATCTCTTTTTGGTTTAGCTAAAGCGAAAAAGTGGATTCTTCTCGCCAATTATCAGGACCCCACACTGCTGATGAACGATATAGCATTCCAGTTGGGGCGTATCTTCGGTCTGGAATTTAATCACTCCTCTATTCATGTTGAACTGTTCCTCAACGGGACCTACAGAGGCAATTATCAATTGACCGAACAGAAGGAGGTTGGAGAAGGAAGGATTGATATTGACACTGACGGAGGCTTTCTGGTGGAGATGGATACATATTTCGATGAAGATTACAAGTTTCTGACCAATCATCTCAAACTGCCCGTCATGATTGCTGAACCTGAACTGAACGACGAATCGGAAATGGATTATATCAAAGAGGCCTTGCAGGGTCTTGAAGATGCACTGTTTGAAACTGATTTCCCCAACACCTCGTTTGAGGATCACACCGACGTTCAGTCTCTGATTAACTTCATGCTGATCAATGAGCTGGTACGCAACCAGGAGCTGGGGCATCCTAAAAGCACCTATTGCTATAAGGAGGCGGACACAAAAATCAAATGGGGGCCGTTGTGGGATTTTGACTGGGCTTTCGGTTATAACGAATACAATGCCTATTTTATCAAAAAGGATGCGGTTTTTTATCCGGGTAACAGTGATCCAAGGCCAGGAGCCAGTTTCTTTACACGGTTTATGGAAGTACCGGAGTTCCGCACAAAATACAAGGAACGGTGGAGAGAGATCAAGCCACAGGCAGCGGAAATAACTGAATATATTGAAGCAATGGCAGTCAAGCTGGATAAATCACAGGCAGAGACTTTCAAACTACCGGATGCCACTCCCGTCACAAAAAACAGAAGCTACCAGGAGTTAATCACGCAGATGATTGAGTGGATGGAAGAGCGCATCGCTTTTATCGATGGTGAAATTGAAAAGATCTGACAGATAACCGGTGAGCAGGATGGCTATATTTACAAACGCTGTATCTGCTTGTGAAATAAAGGTAGACCGTTTTATCTGGTAAGAACCTCCAGTTTTTTTGTATTGGCTTTCACCTGTTCAGGGGTGAACCAGGCGTCGCGCAGCTCTTTCCGCGAAAACAAATCCAACTGGTCGCCATTATGCGGAGAATCTTTCTGGGTGGAATTGCCATAACTCAGCAGTACCTTCGCTTTCACATCGTCACCGAACTCAATAACACCCACCCACGAATCACCGCTCCCGACATACATCTGCTTATCACCGCTATGGTGTGAACCTGCCACCCTGAACACGCCAAGCGTTCCGGGAGCACCATTGGCGGGCAGATCTATTTTGTTTTGCCGTAACCGGTAAAAATCGCCCCAGGGAACATCGAGCACGCCGAATTCTGATTTCATCTCATCGACCGCTGCTTCCAACAGCGCTATCGCCCTTTCAGGATGGGCCAGACCGCGGGGCGTGCTGTGTGGGGTGTCCATGTTCCAATGGACTTCATAGTTCGAATCATCATTCACATTAAAGCGCGAAGCCCATAAATAAAACAACAAGGTTCCCCTGCTATCGGCATTTGATTCCCGATCCCATTCCTCGAGAACCACTTTCGCTTCTTTCGCTTTTTGAGAGCTGGATTGATCAATGGCCTCAAAAAGATCATCCAACAAGCGATCGGCAACTTCCAGCCTCGTTGAATGCTTGTAGTCGATAAGCTCTTCAAAAGTGATGCAGCTGTCTTCCATCATCATCCGCGCTGCCCGCTGTGGCCGGAACGTCATCCGCCTGGGTGCCATATAGGGCGGGTAATCATCCGGATTCAATGCCATGGGGATAGTGCTTGTCCAGGGCGGATCATTGGCATTCTGCAGCCACCCTGTCTCTGGATTCTTCAGTCGTGGCAGATCATCGTAGGGATGGACATCGGTCCAGATATTGCCCGATTCAGCACCCGGGACGATTGAACTCCAATAACTCCAGTCACCCTCGTTTCTTATAGGCACTAGTCCGTTGAATAAATAGAAAATATTGCCTGCTTTATCGGCGTAAATAACATTCCAGAACCCAATCTGTGCCATTTTCAGTGCTGCCTCGAACTCATCGAAACTGCTGCTGTTAGCCATCCGCCACCACTGCAGCAGCATATCTGGCTTATCTAACCCCACCATCCTCAATGCCAGCACTTTGCCATTTGTTTTGTTCACAACAGGCCCATGGATGGTTTTCAATACCGATATTTCTGTCGGAATCAACGTTCCATTCTCCTGTTTAATCTGCAATGTTTTTGTTGATATATCGAAATCGTGCCGTTTGCCATCCAGCAGATAGCCACCCTCTTCCATTTCAATCTCGTAGATATCGGAATTGTCGATGGTGTTGTTCGTGTGTGTCCACCCCAGATGTTTGTTGA
Organism: Bacteroidales bacterium; assembly: GCA_012727735.1. Taxonomy (GTDB): domain Bacteria; phylum Bacteroidota; class Bacteroidia; order Bacteroidales; family Dysgonomonadaceae; genus Proteiniphilum. The sequence goes on from JAAYGM010000087.1 coordinate 9,965, forward strand.
AACCGATGGAAATACCCGGTAACCCCACCAGTGTGGCACCGTACATATCCTTGCCCCTGAGCGTTAAGTGAGATTCGAAAAACAGAAACTCATTAAACCACGGCAGATGTGGGTTCTGTACCAGCATCGCGTTTCCGGAGGCCGAACGGACGGGTCCTACAGCAATCGCATTGGAGCCCATCGATCCCCATCGTTGCGATAGTCCTAAATCACCACTGGCGATAAACCGGGTGAAAATCACGAACATGCTGTGCATGTCTACATCTCTGGTGGTAATGGGCAACACGACTTCGTTTTCTTTATCGATGCTTTCGGGATGCGCTTTCGCATAAGCATTCATCCCTTCAACAAAAGCGTTGTAAATTATTTTCACCTCCCGGTCCTGCTGCGTTTCCCAGCTCTCCGCCAGTTCTTCAAAACCCAGGGTATGAATCAGAATATCATCCTGCAACTTTTCCTTGCCCCAGTATTCTGCACCTCTCCCGCGCGAGCTGCCATATAGCCTGAGAATCAGGTTGGCATGATTGTGCATTTGCGCCCATCCCTGGGCATAAAACAGATCTTCGGTATTGTCTGCCGTAATATGGGGTACGCCCCAGGTATCCCAGGCAATCCGGGGTTGTTTGCTTTCTCCCTGTGAACAGAACGTACACACAAACAGACATAAGATGAGTAAAATAGATGGTGCTTTTCGCATAGTGATATTATTTGTCGATTGTGTATTGATAACGTTTGATTAAGGGAAATGTTTGATCTCTGTTATACACAAGTTAATGGAGGTGTTCAACTGCATCCCTTGCAACAGGAAGGAAGAGGAGAAGAAGATGAATTTTTCATGTACGGTTTTCCAAGTATTCATTGCAATCCATAATATTTTTTTGTACTTTAACGCATTATTAAAATTTAAATTTAAGTTGATGAATAATCAGGAATTCAGTGTAGATGAGATACAACAATATATTAAAAGACATTACAAGACAATCGTCAGTGTAATTGTGGTATTAGTTGTTGGATTTGGTTCTTTCTTCCAGATAGGTACCGAAGAGGAGGGTGTGGTGACACGTTTCGGGAAACATGTGCGGACAGTTGCACCCGGGTTGAAAATGAAAATACTCTTTGTAGAAAAGGTTTACAAGGTGCCCGTCGAGAGGCAGAAAAAACAGGAATTTGGTTTTCGAACAGAGGAGGCCAATATCAGCACCCAATACAGTCGGACAGGTACCGTTACAGAAGATGAAGCCATCATGCTGACGGGTGATTTGAACCTCGCCAATGTGCAGTGGGTGGTACAATACCGCGTGAACGATCCCTACAATTACCTGTTCAAGGTACGTGAACCTGACAATACCCTGCGTGATCTTTCCGAAGCTGTTACACGGCAGATTGTCGGCGACCGTACTGTTAACGAGGTACTGACCGTAGGAAGAGCTGAGATTGCGAGTGAAGTAAAGGTACTGCTACAGGAGCTGGCCAGGGAGTATTCCCTTGGAATTGAAATAGCACAGGTAGTCCTTCAGGACATCAATCCCCCGGAGTCGGTAAAACAGGCGTTTAATGCCGTCAACCAGGCCCAGCAGGAGAGGGAGACCTTGATAAATGAAGCGAAATCAGAATACAATAAGGTGATTCCCAGGGCCAGGGGGCAGGCACAGGAAACCATCCAGAAAGCTGAAGGATATGCAACCATGCGTGTCAATAATGCAGAGGGAGAGGTGGCAAGATTCAACGCCCTTTACGACGAATACATCAGAGCACCCGAAGTAACCAAAAGAAGAATCTATCTTGAAACACTACAGGAGATTCTGCCCAAACTCGGGGACAAAATCATCACTTCAGAAAATGGCAACAACATGATTCCTCTGCTCAAAAAGGAAATGAATTAAACAACTCAACTTCATCTTACCAAAAGAACAAAAATGAATAAAAATAATAGAATCATACTTATTGCAGCAATTGTTATTGCCGGCATTATCGTTTTATCTCAGAGTATTTACGTTGTAAATGAAACGCAACAGGTTGTGATCACGCAGTTCGGCAGACCAATCGGTGTAGCCGTGACCGAGCCGGGGTTGCATATCAAAACTCCTTTTGTGCAGAAAGCGAACTTTTTCGAGAAACGGTATATGGAGTGGGACGGTGATCCCAACCAAATTCCGACAAAAGAGAAAAAATTCATCTTTGTTGACAGTTATGCACGATGGCGTATTACCGATCCGCTGCAGTTTTATAAACGCCTTACCAACGAGCGGGGTGCGCAAAGCAGGCTCGATGATATAATTGATGGTGAAACGCGCGACCAGGTAGCCAGTCACACTCTGGAGGAAGTTGTAAGGAACTCCAACCGGGAGGTCGACACAACCGCAAATATAAGTGAGATAATTGAAGATTCACTTACCTGGATTGGGGTGGGCAGAAGCAGAATTCAGCATATTATTAAGGAA
>JAAYGM010000088.1 GCA_012727735.1 Bacteroidales bacterium
AAACCAATTGTCCCAGTGTCTCCACATCGGCTGCCTTGAGACAGTTGAGTGCCCTCACGGAGAGGTTGAGATCAGACAATTTACGTTTCAGCAGCTGGCGCATATGCAGTACCTCTTCGTCGAACTCTTCGATGCTCTCGGCATCGTTGGACTCAAGCATGATCTTGTTATCGTCAGAGAACAGGATAAAATGCTGAATGAGTATCTTCGCTGCTTCCTTCAACGCCTCTTTGGGCTGGATGGATCCATCGGTGATAATCTCAATGATCAGCTTTTCGTAGTCAGTCTTCTGTTCGATACGGTAATCCTCAATCTCAAACTTGACGTTGCGGATAGGTGTGAAGATAGAGTCAACAGCGATCAGCTGCACATCGTCCGATGCAAGCATCTCCCTGTTCTCCTCGGCCGGCACATAACCACGTCCTTTGTTGATGGTCAGCTCCATGCGCAGATCAGCCTTTTTGTTCATGCGGCAGATCTCCAGCTCGGGGTTCAGTACTTCGAAACCGGTTAGTAATTTACCAATATCTCCGGCCTTAAACACTTCCGTTCCCGAAATAGCGATGCTCACCTTTTCTGCGTCAAACTCCTCTACAATCCTTTTGAATCGTACTTTCTTCAGATTCAGAATAATACCTGTTACATCTTCTATAATGCCCGGGATGGCCGCAAATTCATGCTCCACACCGTCTATCTTCACCGATGTAATAGCGAATCCTTCCAGCGACGACAGCAAAATACGGCGCAGGGCGTTACCTATGGTAATGCCATATCCGGGTTCCAGGGGACGGAACTCGAATTTGCCGGAGAATGCGTCCTCCTGTAACATGATTACTTTATCGGGTTTTTGGAATGCTAATATTGCCATGAAATTATTGTTTAGAATATAATTCTACGATAAGTTGTTCTTTGATGCTTTCAGGGATGTCAGCTCTTTCGGGTATGTGCAACAGCTTGCCGCTGAGGGTTGTCTTATCCCATTCCAGCCAGGGGTACTTGCTGTGATTGAATCCGGCGAGTGCATTCGCAACCACTTCCATAGATTTTGATTTTTCTCTCACACCCACCACTTCACCCGGTTTCACCGTGTAGGAAGCGATGTTCAGTACTTTACCGTTCACTGTGATATGACGGTGCGATACCAGCTGGCGTGCTGCCGCTCTTGTGGGTGCAATACCCAAACGGTATACCACATTGTCCAGACGCGACTCAAGCAATTGAAGTAACACCTCACCGGTAATACCGCGGCTGCTTGATGCCCTGTCGAAGGTAAGACGGAATTGTTTTTCCAGCAATCCGTAAGTATATTTTGCACGTTGCTTCTCACGCAGCTGAATACCATACTCTGATGTTTTTCTTCTACGTGAATTTCCGTGCTGTCCCGGGGGGTAGTTCTTCTTGGAGAGAACCTTGTCGGGACCGAAAATGGGCTCGCCAAATTTGCGGGCGATTCTTGATTTTGGACCAGTATATCTTGCCATTGTTACAATTTTAAACTATTACTGAAGCCTAAACTGTGCAGCCGCGATTACAGAGAAGTTGTATTGTAATCAATTTCACAGCTCAAGTTTCAAGATAAATGAAACTTAATTAATTAATTGATTCACTTTAAACTTTTCTCACTTTCGGTGGACGGCATCCGTTATGGGGCAGTGGTGTTACATCCACTATCTCCGTCACCTCGATACCTGATCCGTGAATGGTTCTGATAGCCGATTCACGTCCGTTTCCGGGACCTTTCACGTAGGCTTTTACCTTACGTAATCCCAGGTCATATGCTACTTTTGAGCAATCCTGTGCAACCATCTGCGCTGCATAGGGTGTGTTCTTTTTGGAACTTCTGAACCCCATCTTGCCGGCCGATGACCAGCTGATCACTTCACCATTCTCGTTGGTTAATGAAACAATGATGTTGTTGAATGATGAGGAGATGTGCGCCTGTCCCTGGGCGCTCACCTTTACGTTTCTCTTTTTAGCTGCAACTGTTCTTTTTGCCATGTTACCTTCTGTTATTTAGTAGCTTTTTTCTTGTTAGCAACGGTTTTCTTTCTTCCCTTACGTGTGCGGGCATTGTTTTTTGTGCTTTGTCCGCGTGTGGGTAAACCAATACGATGACGAATACCGCGGTAGCAACCTATATCCATCAATCGCTTGATGTTCAGCTGTACTTCGGAACGCAGATCACCCTCCACTTTGAATTCGCCGGTGATGATCTCACGGATACGGGCTGCCTGCTCGTCGGTCCAGTCTTTCACCTTGATATCTCTATCAACTTCTGCTTTTGCCAATACTGTTTTAGCTGCACTGCGACCGATACCGTAAATATATGTGAGGGCAACTTCACCCCTCTTGTTCTGCGGCAGATCGACACCTACAATTCTTATAGCCATATATGTTTTTTATTATTTGATTACAATGAAATCAACTGTTATCCCTGACGTTGTTTAAACTTAGGGTTCTTTTTATTGATGATGTATAAACGACCTTTTCTTCTAACTATCTTGCAGTCGGCCGTACGTTTTTTGAGAGATGCTCTTACTTTCATATCTTTAATTTTATTTCTTTGCTTGTTATTTTCAGTTCTCAGTTGTCAGTTCTCAGTTGTCAGTTCTCAGCTATCAGCTGAACACTGATTACTGATTGCTGATTACTGACAGCTTACTTATACCTGAACGAAATCCTCCCTTTCGAAAGGTCGTAAGGCGACATTTCCACTCGCACTCTGTCACCCGGGAGTATGCGTATATAGTGCATACGCATCTTGCCCGAGATATGAGCGGTTATTTCATGTCCGTTTTCCAGTTCTACACGGAACATCGCATTCGATAATGCTTCGATAATGGTTCCGTCCTGTTCTATTGCTGCTTGTTTAGCCATTCAATTAATGCTTCGTTTTTGTTGTTGGGTTCAAATGAAACTAGACTGTTTCCTGAATAAACTCAAATGTTGATAAGATATCGGCCTTGCCGTTACGGATAGCGATGGTGTGTTCAAAATGTGCCGAAGGCTTGCGGTCTTTGGTCCGCACGGTCCATCCGTCATTTTCGAAGATCACCTTCCTGCCACCCATGTTGATCATCGGCTCTATCGCGATGCACATTCCGTTCTTGATGAGCGGACCGGTACCGCGTCGTCCGTAGTTGGGTACCTCAGGTGCTTCATGCATCTGCCGGCCAATGCCGTGTCCAACCAGTTCGCGCACCACGGAATATCCGTTCGTTTCGCAATAGGACTGTATCGTTGATCCGATATCTCCGATCCTGTTGTCTTCCATAGCCTGCCCGATACCCTTGTAGAGTGACTCCCGGGTCACACGGAGAAGTTTTTTCACCTCCTCCTTCACCTCTCCCACACAAAAAGTGTAGGCCGAGTCACCACAAAAGCCGTTCAGGTTGGTACCGCAATCGATCGATACAACATCACCCTCATCAAGGGGTTTGTTGTTGGGAATGCCGTGTACCACATTTTCATTGACGGAAGTACAGATAGAATTCGGGAAACCACCATATCCTAAAAAGGTGGGAATAGCACCGTGATCTCTGATAAACTGCTCCGCTATCCTGTCGAGCTCAAGCGTGGTGATCCCCGGTTTGATATGATGAGAGAGCTCTCCGAGCGTCATCCCCACCAAACGGTTTGCAGCACGCATGAATTCGATTTCTTCGTCGTTCTTCAGTATGATCATGTGACTATTCATCTATTCACCAAAACATTAATAAGCGGCCACTGACCCTGTCCTGCCCTTAATCTTGGCTCCCGACTTGAGGAAACCGTCATAATGACGCATTAACAGATGACTCTCAATCTGTTGCAGTGTATCGAGCACCACACCAACAAGAATCAACAGCGATGTACCTCCAAAAAACTGGGCAAACTGGGAGTTGACTCCCATCAGACCTGCAAAAGCAGGCAGTATAGCTACGATAGCCAGGAAGATAGAACCGGGCAGTGTGATCCTCGACATGATTGTGTCGATATACTCAGCCGTTCTCTTTCCCGGTTTCACACCCGGAATAAATCCGTTGTTACGTTTCAGATCTTCCGCCATCTGCACCGGATTCACCGTGATCGCAGTGTAGAAATAGGTGAAAGCAATAATCAGCATCGCAAAGAGGAAGTTATAGGAGAAACTGGTGAAATCCATCAGCGAGGTCCAGAATCCGCCACCTTCACCTGCAGAGAACTGCGCAAGGGTGATAGGGATGAACATGATCGCCTGGGCGAAGATGATGGGCATCACGTTGGCAGCATTCACCTTCAGGGGAATATACTGTCTGACACCACCATACTGCTTGTTGCCAACAATACGCTTTGCATACTGTACGGGCACCTTGCGGACACCCTGCACCAGCATGATCGCAGCAGCGGTCACAGCAGCCAGGAACAATAGCTCGAGCAACAGAAGGATCAGTCCCCCCGGAGCATCGATCAGCCTGTCATACTCTGCCACCAGTGAATGGGGCAGACGGGCAATGATACCAATCAGGATGATGAATGAAATACCGTTTCCGATACCTTTATCTGTAATGCGTTCACCCAGCCATAGCACGAACATGCTGCCACCGGCAAGAATAATTGTCGAAGGCAAAACCCAATCCCAAAAGCCACCGGGAATGGCATTCCCCACCGCTCCGTAGAGGTAGGCGGGCCCCTGCACCAGCAGGATGGCTACGGTAAGATAACGCGTATACTGATTAATCTTCGTACGTCCGCTTTCGCCCTCACGCTGCATTTTCTGAAATGCAGGTACGGCAATACCCAGCAGCTGCATCACAATGGAGGCAGAGATATAGGGCATGATACCCAGGGCGAAGATGGATGCGTTGGCAAAAGCACCCCCCGAGAACATATCGAGGAGGCTCAATAATCCGGTACTGGCATTTGACTGCAGCGCCACAAGTTGTTCAGGATTGATTCCCGGTATTACCACGAACGATCCGAAACGATAGATGGCTACAAAACCAATGGTGATAATAAGCCTCTGTCTGAGGTCTTCTATCTTCCATATATTTTTTACTGTTTGTACAAATCCCATTTCCTTATAGTTTTACTGCTGTTCCACCAGCAGAGGTGATAGCTTCTTCAGCTGTCTTGGAGAAAGCATGTGCTTCCACTTCCAGTTTCGCTGTCAGCGTGCCTCTGCCCAGAATTTTCACAAGGTGCTTACGGGCACAGAGACCTGCTGCTCTCAACACTTCAAGATCGATCTTGGTGAGCTTCTGCGCATCAGCAAGTTCCTGAAGTGTCTCAAGGTTGATCCCTTTATACTCAACTCTGTTCAGTGGTTTAAACCCGAATTTGGGTACGCGACGCTGTAAAGGCATCTGTCCCCCTTCGAAACCGACCTTCTGTGAGTAACCCGATCGTGATTTTTGTCCTTTATGTCCTCTGGTTGAAGTACCACCTTTACCTGAACCGGTACCACGACCGATTCTTTTGGTTGTATTGGTAGATCCTGCAGCCGGTTTTAAATTCGATAAATCCATTGTATATATCTTTTTTTATCGTTTATAACTTAATTAATCAATTACCGTTACAAGATGATGTACTTTGTTGATAAGTCCTCTGATTGAAGGATTGTCTTCATGTTCCACCACACGGTTCATCTTGGTCAGTCCCAAAGCATCTAACGTCCGTTTCTGATCTTTAGGAGCTCCGATTCTGCTTCTTGTCTGTTGAATTCTAATTTTAGCCATTTCAGATTCCTTTTATTATCCGTTAAATACTTTATCCATGCTTATACCTCTGTTCTGAGCCACCGTGAATGGATCTCTCATTTCAGTCAGTGCTTTGATGGTTGCCTTCACAAGGTTGTGCGGGTTGGACGAGCCTTTCGATTTGGCCAGCACGTCGGTAATGCCCACACTCTCCAGTACGGCACGCATGGCACCCCCTGCCTTCACACCGGTACCTGTTACGGCCGGTTTCAGGAACACCTCGGCACCGCCGAAACGTGATACCTGTACATGCGGGATCGTTCCCTTGTAGATGGGTACAGTCACCAGGTTCTTCTTCGCAGCCTCCACACCCTTGGCGATGGCTGTTGTTACTTCACCTGCTTTACCTAATCCCCAGCCTACGACACCATCTTCGTTCCCGACAACAACCATGGCGGCGAACGTGAACGTACGACCTCCCTTGGTTACTTTGGTAGTACGATTAATAGCCACTAAACGGTCTTTTAACTCGATATCGTTTGTTGTTTTCACCTTCTTATTTACTCCTGCCATAATCGTTAAAATTTAAGCCCTCCTTTGCGGGCGGCGTCAGCCAGTTCTTTAATACGTCCATGATACAAGTAACCGTTTCTGTCGAAAGCAACTTTTTCAACTCCTGCTTCCCTGGCGGCCTGCGCGATCTGCTCTCCAACCTTTGCGGCAATCTCTTTCTTTGGAAGCTTCTCTTCCATCTTCAGCGAGGAGGCCGATGCCAGCGTCTTGCCGGACAGGTCATCAATCACTTGCGCATATATCTGTTTATTGCTCCTGAATACGGTGAGGCGCGGACACTCAGCGGTGCCATTGATTTTGCCGCGTACACGAGCTTTTATTTTTAATCTTTTTTCGTTCTTCGTTATCATTGCGATTTCAGTTTACGTAAATTATTTACCGGCTGTTTTACCCGATTTGCGGCGGATCTGTTCACCAACAAACTTGATACCTTTTCCTTTGTAAGGCTCAGGCTTGCGGAACGAACGTATCTTGGCACATACCTGACCGAGTAATTGTTTATCAAAAGACTCAAGGATAATAAGCGGGTTCTTGTTTCTTTCCATCTTGGTCTCCACCTTGATCTCCGGGGGTAATTCCAGGAAGATGGTGTGTGTGTAACCAAGTGATAACTCCAGCACCTGTCCGTTGTTGGATACACGGTAACCAACCCCTACAAGCTCCAGCTCTTTACGGAATCCTTCTGAAACGCCAATAACCATGTTGTTCAGTAATGAACGGTAAAGACCATGCAATGCACGGTTCTCTTTCTCATCGTTCGGCCTTTCAATGGTAAGCACACCATTGTCTGCCTCCACTTTCATATTGCTGTTGATCTGCTGCTTCAACTCCCCTTTGGGGCCTTTCACCGTGATCACATTGTCTTCTCCCACGGTCATGGTGACGTTCGCAGGCATGGTGATGGGTAATTTTCCTATTCTTGACATATTGTTCTCTCCTTCAAATTAATAAACGTAACATAATACTTCACCGCCCACCTTCAATGTGCGGGCCTCCTTGTCTGTCATTACTCCGTTTGAAGTAGATAATATGGCAATACCCAAACCATTGAGTACGCGTGGCATATCCTTGTGACCGACGTACTGACGTAAGCCGGGGGTGGAAACACGCTTCAATTTCTTGATTGCATTTACTTTGTTCACAGGATCGTACTTCAGGGCGATCATGATCTTACCCTGTGGACCATCCTCTACAAACTTATAATTAAGAATGTAGCCTTTTTCAAAAAGAATCTTAGTGATGTCTTTTTTGAGATTTGATGCGGGGATCTCCACCACACGATGGTTCGCCTGAATGGCGTTTCGCAACCGCGTCAAATAATCTGCTATTGGATCTGTCATATGAAAAAATTTAAATTGATCCCGACTGCCGGGACAATATTTATTGTTTTGTTTTCAGCTTTCAGTTATCAGCTTTCAGTTTTCAGTTTTTAACTGACCACTGACTTACCAGCTTGCTTTCTTGATACCCGGGATCAATCCGTTCGATGCCATTTCGCGGAACTGGATACGTGAGAGGCCAAACTGGCGCATGTATCCTTTGGGGCGGCCGGTGATGCTGCAACGATTGTGCAGGCGTACCGGAGATGCATTCTTAGGAATCGATTGAAGTGCTTCGTAATTGCCATCAGCCAGGTATTGGGCTCTTTTCTCGGCATAACGGGCAACCATCTTCGCTCTTTTCACCTCACGGGCTTTCATTGATTCTTTTGCCATTATCTATTTTTTTTATTCAATTATATGGGTCATCAGCCTGCCATGGTATAGGCCAAACAAGTTGGGCCTATACACATCGCTTCATGCTAATTGTCTTTTTTGAACGGTAATCCGAAATTTCTCAGCAGGGCATAACCCTCCTCATCGGTCTTGGCTGTGGTTACGAAAGTGATATTCATCCCCAGCAAACGGGTGATGCTCTCGATGTTGATCTCGGGGAAGATGATCTGCTCATTGATCCCTAAGGTGTAATTTCCTCTTCCGTCCAGCTTATTCTCAATTCCCTTGAAGTCACGGATACGGGGCAGTGCCACACGTACCAGCCTCTCGAGGAACTCATACATCTTATCCTGACGCAGTGTTACACGAACACCGATAGGCATTTTCTTACGCAGTTTGAAATTTGAAATATCCTTGCGTGAATAGGTTGCCACCGCTTTCTGACCTGTGATGGTTGTCATCTCATTGATTGCGGTCTCGATGATCTTCTTGTCGGCTACAGCGATTCCCAACCCCTGGTTGATCACGATCTTCTCCAGCCTGGGAGCCTGCATGACCGATGTATAGTTGAACTCTTTCATCAGGGCAGGAACGATACGATCGTTGTAATCCTTTTTTAAACTAACTTCGTATGTTGTCGTACTCATTTAATTTCCTCCCCAGATTTTTTAGCGTAACGTACTAATTTGCCTTTACTGTTCTCTTTCCTGCCAACGCGGGTGGGTTTACCTGTCTTGGGATCCACCGGGTTCAGATTGGAAAGGTGCACCGAGGCCTCTTTCTTCTCAATACCTCCGTTAGGATTCTGAGCGTTGGGTTTGGAATGCTTCGATACGATGTTTACACCTTCCACCACTGCACGGTTCTTGTCAACAAGAACCTCCAGTACGCGGCCGGTCTTTCCTTTGTCTACTCCGGAATTCACGTAAACCGTATCTCCTTTTTTTATATGTAATTTTGTCATTGCCTGTGTGATTGATTAATAGATTATAAAACTTCAGGAGCTAATGAAACAATCTTCATGTTGGTAGCGCGAAGTTCACGGGCAACAGGTCCGAAGATACGGCTTCCTCTCAACTCACCGGCGCTGTTCAAAAGAACGCAGGCGTTATCGTCGAAGCGTATGTAGGAACCGTCGGCACGGCGAAGTTCTTTCTTCGTACGCACGATGATTGCTTTCGTTACAGAACCTTTCTTTATATCACTCGATGGGATTGCGCTCTTGACAGTAACGACGATAACATCCCCTACAGACGCATAGCGTCTTCTTGTACCACCCAACACACGAATACAAAGCACTTCCTTTGCTCCGCTGTTGTCAGTAACCGTTAATCTTGATTCTTGTTGTATCATCTTACTTGGCCCTTTCCATTACTTCAATCACTCTCCATCTCTTTAATTTACTTAAAGGACGTGTTTCCATTATACGCACTGTATCACCAATGTTACAGTCGTTTTTCTCATCATGTGCGTGAAATTTCTTCGTTTTACTAACGAACTTCCCATA
>JAAYGM010000089.1 GCA_012727735.1 Bacteroidales bacterium
GAAAGAATCTCTAACACTACTTTTGCTCCTTCAATCACGGGCGAACCAACGGTTATCGCGCCGTCATTATCAATGAGCATCACTTTATCAAACTCCACTTTTGCACCCTGATCGGCGTTGATTCTGTGGACGAATAATCGCTGGTCCTGCTGTACTTTAAACTGCTGACCCTGAATGTCTACTATGACGTACATATATAAATAACTTGACGTTACGTGCCTGAGGCGAGCCGCTACCTGCGTCTACTTCTTGAGCCTATTAGCAAAATGAGGTGCAAAATTACATAATTAATTCATAAAACACAAATCATTCACCGCTTTTTTTCCATATGCAGGTATGCTTTTCCAATATTTCCGATGATATCGTCAGCTGTGAATGAGCGCGGATGAATGGTCTCCTGTGTCAGATCGGCGGTCAACCCATGTAGGTAGACACCTACCCGTGCAGCCTCCGTCGGCTTGTAACCCTGTGCCAGCAGGCTGGTGATCATTCCGGTGAGCACATCGCCACTGCCGGCTGTGGCCAGTGCCGGCGTGCCGGTGCTGTTCATATATATATTGTCCGCATCAATGATGAGTGAATAGGCCCCTTTGATAACAACCACAAGATCATACTTCTGTGCGAAGAGCCTTGTTTTGTTTATTTTATCATAGTCGTCGCACCACTTACCAATGAGCCTTGAAAGCTCCTTTGGATGAGGAGCAAGGATTGTTTTTGATGGCAGGAAAGCCATCCAGTTGCGATGTTTCGCCAGCAGATTCAACCCATCGGCATCAATCACCAATGGTGTTTTGTTATGCTTCAGAAAATAGTGGAGCGCATCCTCTGTTTCCCTGTGTTGCCCCATCCCAATTCCAATACCGATAGCATCGGGCAGCAGCTCATACCCGATATAACTGATATGCTCCGGATGATTGTCTTCAATGGCCATTGCTTCAGGTAAAAAGGATTGGATGACCGGCATGCCGCATTTGGGGAGGTAAGCCGTAACAAGACCACATCCGGTTTTCAGGGCTGCTTTCGTTGCCAGACATACCGACCCGGTCTTACCCAGGCTCCCGCCGATGATCAGTGCATGTCCTTCGGTACCTTTGTGTGCAAATCGGACCAGCGGCTTCAACAGCGCTCTGATCTCTTCGTAATCGGTAAAATAAATATCGCTTTCTGTCTCTGCTATCGCTTCTTCGTTCAGTCCGATAGGAACGATTGAAACATTGCCGCTGTAATCCATATTCCCCGGAAGGAAAAGCGCCAGCTTCGGAATCTGAAAAGTGATCGTTTCGGTAGCTCTCACCGCAAACAAGGTCATTCTATCGGAAAACATACCGCTCGGCATATCGATACTGTAGACCGGCTTTCCGGATTCATTGATGCTGTCGATTACTCTCCTGGTTACACCTGTCACCTCTCTCGTGAGTCCGGTGCCGAAGATAGCGTCAATCACCACATCATATTGCCCGGGATCAGGGATGTCTCTGTCCTCAAGAATCTTCTTGCAGGGAACATTTTCTGCTTTCGCACGACGCAGGTTGTGCGCACAATCCTCTGAATACCTGTCGCTATACTCCACCACGCAAAGCATCACCCTGTAACCTGACCTGTGCAGCATGCGTGCCACCACAATCCCATCACCGCCATTGTTTCCTACTCCCGAGAAGATAAGCACAGCAGTCTCCTTACGGGGATATTTGTCTACAAACCGGCTAAAGAAAGCTGTCGCAGCCTGTTTCATCAGGGTCAGGGAAGGGATACCCTCGCGTTTAATCGTTTCGGCATCAACAACACGAATCTGTTCAGAGGTAAGGATCTTCATATGCTAAAGGCTTTATCATTTTATCTATCCGGTGCGAAGTTAAATAATTCGTTGCATTAAATCACTCAGATCACCCAGAATATCATTTTTTCATCAACTAACAATCTTTTATAAGATAGAACCATTAAGCAGCGATACGATTATTTTACACCCTTCTTTATAATAATTCTCTATTATATCATTGCATTTACAATCATACCGGTATAAGCGACTCTCAATCTTTGAACTAGAAAACGCGAGAGTGACTATTTCATTCCGCGTATCATCAATTTTATAAACAATGTTTAACAGAAGTTGGCAATTAAAAAAGTTTTCATTACTTTCGTCACTGATTTAACAATAATGCAATCAGCACTACAGTAAAGATTTATCATGAACACCAAACAAAAAGCATTTATCTTATCGGTTACCTCTATTATTTTAGCAGTAATGGGATTACAGGCACAAACAGGCAGGCCATGGAATCAAAATAATGAATCGGTTTCTGGTGACACCGTTCGAAGTATCGATCAATATTTTGTTCCTGCAGCCAAAACCTTAAAGAGTCCTGATGAGGATGGATTCATTCAACGCTGGATACTACTGGAGCCGATTGAGAAATCGGTCCGCAGCAACACTGTTTTTACAGATAGCTACCTGAGGAATGCATTTGATTCGCTCTATTTCCACAACCAGCTTACCATACTTCCAAAAGATGGAGAGAAGGTGAAAGTGGGTGACAAAAAACTCACCTGGCATGCACTGGATAGCAGGAACTTCAATGTAAAACTGTTTCGTTTTGCCTATGGGTTGCATAAACCGGAATATGGCGTGCTGTTCTGGGCTGTGACCGTGATTAATAGTCCCGAAGAGATGAAAAATATCCGAATGGCTGTAGGCTCGAACTCAGCCTCCATGTGGTGGCTGAACGGAGAGGAAGCATTGTTGCTTTCCGGAGACAGACGCATGGTAATGGATGACGCTGTCTCGCGCCGCCTGACACTCAGAAAAGGAAAGAATATAGTACGGGGTGCAGTAATCAATGGCCCCGGGATGAGTGATTTCTGCGTTCGTTTTCTCGATGAGAAGGGAGAACCGGTTAAAAACATCCAAATCAGTTATGAGTAACAACAACGATTAATAGCAACATCATATGAACTTTTACAATACTTTGAAAACAACGACAGCGATTCTATCCATCTTCCTTGCAGGAACAGTAACAGCACAGGTAGGGAAACCTTTTATACATGATCCGTCCACAATCATGGAATGTGAAGGAAAGTTTTACACATTTGGCACAGGTGGCGGTGGATTGATATCTGAAGATGGCTGGACATGGAACGGAGGCGCTGAGAGGCCAGGTGGTGGTGCGGCACCGGATGCCATGAAAATCGGAGATCGTTACCTTGTGGTCTATGGTGCAACAGGCGGAGGCCTTGGTGGCGGTCATAACGGCAGAATACTTACTATGTGGAACAAAACGCTGGACCCGGCATCCCCCGATTTCAACTTTTCAGAACCAATTCTGGTTGCCCAATCCGACGGCGTGGAAGACAATGATGCGATCGACCCTGGATTACTGCTGGATCCTACCACCGGTCGTTTATGGTGTTCCTACGGAACCTATTTCGGCTTCATTCGCCTGATAGAGCTCGATCCCCGAACAGGTAAGCGCGTTGAAAGCAATGAAGCGATAGATATAGCCATTGACTGTGAAGCGACCGATCTGGAATACCGCGACGGATGGTATTACCTCCTGGGGACACATGGCACCTGCTGCGATGGTACAAACTCAACCTATAACATTGTTGTTGGCCGCTCCAGAACTATAACCGGTCCCTATCTCGACAATATAGGGAGAGATATGTTAAAAGGTGGAGGCAAGATGGTTCTTGCTGCCAGAGATAAGCTAATTGGGCCAGGGCACTTCGGACGTCTTATTCTGGAAGATGGCGTTGAGAAAATGTCGTGTCATTATGAAGCAGACCTGAATCAGAGCGGACACAGTGTTTTAGGCATCCGCCCATTGTTGTGGAAAAATGGATGGCCGGTTGCCGGAGATAATATTAAGGATGGTACATATGAAATTGAATCTGAAAGAAGAGGGTATGCGCTCGAGCTGATTGTAGATTTTGTTCGTATGCCCGGCAGGATGCGCAGGTTCAACCGTGACAACGATGAACCAATAAAACCCATCCCTTCACAACAGCTGGAAGATATCATTCATACCTGGCCATCAGGAAACATCGGTGTAAGAATTGGCGATTACATGGTCCGCCCGCATCAGAAATGGACTATTACTGCTGTTCCAGGGGCAGGCGGTTATCTGGGTGGTCCCTATTACAAGATTGTAATCGCCGGTACTGACAGAGCATTGGCAGCAACAGCTGATGCTGAGGTAGAAACCGTTCCGGCATTTACCGGTGCACCGGAACAATTATGGCGAATCGATCAATTAACCGATGGAACATACAGGATCATGCCACGAGTGGTTCCGGATTCAGATGAGAAGTTAGCACTGGTCTCTTCCGGTGACAGTACTCCCACCCTGGCGAAATTCGACATGAATAGTGATAATTCCAAATGGAATTTCAGAAATCACTGATGGTTCTTATCCTACACCATCCCTCTCC
>JAAYGM010000013.1 GCA_012727735.1 Bacteroidales bacterium
AGCAAATATACACTGAACATCAATGCCGAGATGAACTACTGGCCGGCGGAGGTGACCAACCTCACCGAGACACACACGCCGTTCTTTCGGATGATGGAGGAACTTAGTCACAGCGGCCGGCAAACAGCACGTGATATGTACAATGCTAACGGATGGGTGGTACACCACAACACCGACATCTGGAGGATTACCGGTCCGGTTGACTTTGCCGCTGCGGGGATGTGGCCCACCGGAGGTGCATGGCTCTGCCAGCATCTGTGGGAACATTATCTCTTTACCGGCGACAAGACTTTTCTGAAACAATACTTCCCTGTGATGAAGGGGGCGGCCGATTTTTTCCTCTCCACACTGATACCGGATCCCGATAACGGATGGATGGTGGTCAGCCCCTCTGTGTCACCCGAGCAGGGTCCCGTGACGGCCGGCACCACCATGGATAACCAGTTGCTGTTCGATCTGTTTACACGTACGGCTGCAGCGAATGACCTCGTTGGCAACGATCCGCAGTACAGCAAACAGTTGCGTGATATGAGCGACAGGTTGCCTCCCATGCAGATTGGCAGACATGCACAATTGCAGGAGTGGTTGCAGGATCTGGATGATCCCAAAAACGAACATCGTCATGTCTCGCACCTCTATGGCCTTTACCCGGGGAACCAGATATCGCCCTACTCCACACCAGCATTGTTTGACGCTGCCAAACAGTCGCTGCTCTATCGTGGCGACCAGGCTACCGGCTGGTCCATAGGCTGGAAGGTAAATCTATGGGCTCGTCTTCTCGACGGGGATCATGCCTATAAGATAGTCCGTAATATGCTCACGCTGGCCGGCAACGGTCCCCAAAGCGGTGGCAGAACCTACCCCAACCTCTTCACAGCGCATCCCCCCTTTCAGATCGACGGCAACTTCGGGCTGACAGCAGGTGTGGCCGAGATGCTGCTGCAGAGTCACGACGAAGCGGTGCATCTGCTGCCGGCATTGCCACAGAAATGGGATCGCGGATCGGTATCGGGCATCGTTACCCGTGGAGGATTCGAAGTAGAAATGGAATGGAAAGAAGGGACACTGGAGGAGGCCATCGTCACCTCACAACTCGGTGGGAACCTGCGTATCCGCTCTTATGTGCCGCTGAAGGGCAAAGGACTCACCAACGCCACTGGCATGAATCCCAATCCTCTCTTCCGAAAAGCAGCCGTAAAAGCGCCTCTGGTTAGTGAAAAGATCGCGTCAACCGGCAAGAGTGACCTGCAGAAGGTATATGAGTATGATCTTTTCACCAAAGCGGGCAGACGGTATCATATCAGGAAAAAATAGGAAGCTGACGATCTGACAACAAAAAATCAGACAAGATTAAAATTAATAAATGGAATACAGGGAATTAGGCCAAACCGGCATGAAGCTCTCCAGGATCAGCTTCGGTGCATCCTCCCTCGGTGCTGTCTTCCACCCTATAAAGGAGGAAGAGGGTATCCGTGCGGTACATACCGCACTGGAGATGAGGATCAACTTCTTCGACGTCTCACCCTACTACGGACACCTGAAAGCAGAGAACGTGCTGGGCAAGGCATTGAGAGGGGTGGAACGAAGTCGTTACTACCTCTCCACCAAGGTGGGTCGCTATGGCAGGGATGGGGTGAACATGTGGGACTACTCCGCCACCAGGGCACAGGAGAGCGTCTATGAGAGCATGGAACGACTGGGTGTGGA
>JAAYGM010000014.1 GCA_012727735.1 Bacteroidales bacterium
GGGGCAAACTCCTGATGCAACCGGATCATCCGTTCTTCATAAGCCTGCACGTAGGGACAGGGATTGCAGGAAAAGATTACGAACACCCCCTTTTCGTTCGTGTAGTCTGACAGCGCGACGGTGCTGCCATCTATATTTTTCAGAGAAAACGAAGGCGCTGTCTCTCCCACTGCTATTGGTTGTGCATTCAGTGCAACCGCACCGAGTGCAAAAACAGATAAAATAAAGAACATCCTTTTCATATGAATGAAATTATTGATTTTTATAATGTGAATCAGTCAATAATGGAAGAATGATCTCCTCCAGTTCACCGAAAGAAAATTCTTTCTGGTAAAATTTTCTGAAACCGTTGCCATAGATAAGGGTGGCAGGTATCGCACCGGTCCACTCTTCATCTACAAGGGGAATCCAGCGGTTGGAACGGGGATCATCCAGAAGGATTACCTCATTCTTCATCTTCTCTTTCTCAATGAAGGGGATAAGCCTTGTCTGCAGCTGATCGGGGAAATCAAGACTGACCATGACAATTTTCATTTTCTTATCGCGGTACTTCTCTCCCAGCTGTTCAAAATAGGGTATTTCATTCAGGCAGGGTGCGCACCATGTTGCCCAGAAGTTGATAAGGTAGACCGTATCATTCTCTTTTTGCAACAATGGCTGAAGCTGTTCAAAATTCACCACCATCACAACGTTATCCTCCCACGTGTCTTCAGAAGAAAAGAATGAGGTGACCAGAAGAAGAGAGACACCAAAAAAGAACGGGACCAGCATTTTCATCTTGCTCTCTATTTGATTTTTTTACTGTGATTCTTACCGTTCAACAAACAAAAAATAAATCTTGTTCATCCTAACAGGCTATGATACTGTTAAATATCAAATAAAAAGGTTAATACTGGAATATTGAGAGGAGCATCATCGGGTAAGAAAACGTTACCCGGCAAGGTTGCATCGCAGCTTAATCAGATTCTGTATGGTCGGTTTGCATTCAATTAGCACAGGGTAACCCCATTCCCTGTGAATCGCCTTATATGGCTTTTAATTCTGTATTAATTTGCCCGTAACAAACCCGTTACTCCTTCGGATCTGTTTGAGCTATATTCGAACGATATTCGAAGGATATTCGAAGGATATTCGAAGGAGTTACGAAGGAAATACGGCTATACCCTAATGAATATCCCTGCGATACCTCCCCGATTATTTCTTTCACGGATAGAAGACAAAGATGTTTCGCGGTCCTTCATTTGCCCTAAAAAGAGAGACTGCCTCTATTTTGAGACAGTCTCGTTCTAATTTTCTTCCTCTGGGTCTGTTCTTCTGATTACTTCGGAACAGATGACCCGGGAGCTGTGAAAACAATATACGCTTACAACAATGAATCGGGATTCAGATTGTCATGTTCAATATCGAGAAAATATTTGTAAGTGCCCACTCTCAGTTCGGCACAGGCATCGTAATCACTTACGATGATTCCTTTGGGATGCATTTGCAGGGCACTGATGGTCCACATCTGCGTGATCGCTCCCTCCACCGCATGATAGAGCGCACGTGCCTTATGATGACCGTTCACCAGAATCAGCACCTCCTTTGCGTCGAGCACGGTACCTACACCCACTGTCAGCGCCGTTTTAGGCACTTTATTCACATCATTGTCAAAGAAACGGGAGTTAGCGATCACCGTATCGGTTGTGAGTGTTTTCACCCTTGTACGCGAGCTCAGCGATGAACCCGGCTCATTGAAAGCGATATGTCCGTCGGGGCCTATTCCGCCAAGGAAGAGATCGATGCCGCCGGCATCTTCAATCGCTTTTTCGTATGCAGCACATTCCGCTTCCGGATCTTTTGCCATACCATCGAGGATATGCACGTTTTCCTTTTTGATGTCTATGTGCCGGAAGAAGTTATCCCACATAAAGGTGTGGTAACTCTGCGGATGCTCCCTGGGCAATCCCAGGTATTCATCCATATTAAAGGTAATCACATTTTCAAACGATACAATACCTGTCTCGTAGAGTTTGATCAGCGCTTTGTAGCTCTTTAAAGGGGATGACCCGGTGGGTAATCCCAGCTTGAACGGTTTTTCGGCTGTCGGGTTTGCACTGTTGATCCTTGCCGCAATGTAATTAGCTGCCCACTGCGCCATTTGGTCGGCATCGGGCTGAATGATTAGTCTCATGTTCTTATATAATTATTAATGACAGTTTACCTTGTTGCTGGGGACTACTTCATCTCCCGAGAGCAGCTTCCGTGCCATGCACCTGCCCAGTCCATGTGCTTTCTCTTTCACCTCATCCAGCATCCCCTGCTTCATGATCACCGGTTCAGTGATGAACTCGAAATCGGATCCTTCGGCGAATGCAACCAGCTGTTTTGCAGATGCATCTGCCCAGGTGAAACCACCGAAGCAACCAAAGAATCGGTTCTTCAGGTTACGGTTCTGCAAGGCAGAAACCAGATTTTCCACTCCCGGGTAGAGTTTATTGTTGTAGGTAGGTGATCCGATGATCAGACCTTTGTATTTAAACACATCACGGATGATATCCGATTCATGGCTTTTCGCAACATTGTGCATCACAATGTTCCTGATCCCATTCTCAGCTGCCTCTGCTGCGATAAGCTCGGCCAGCTGTTCCGTATTCCCGTACATGCTTCCGTAGGCGATCACCAGCCCGTTATCGGCTTCGTACCTGCTTAGCTTGTCGTAGAGTCCTATCACCTCACTGATGTTCTCTTTCTGCGTCCAAACAGGGCCATGTGTAGAGCAGAGCAGATCAATCTCTTTTCCCGCCAGTTTCTTCAATGCTGTCTGCACGGGTGATCCAAACTTGCCCACGATATTGGAATAGTAACGGATCATCTCCTCCCGGTATCTTTCGGGATTGAGCTGGCTATCCATCACACCTCCGTCGAGCGTGCCGAAGGTACCAAAAGCGTCGGCGCTGAACAATGTCCGCTTCTCCGGCACATAGGTCATCATCGTCTCCGGCCAGTGCACCATAGGTGTCATGTAAAACTGCAGCGTCTGTCTGCCCAGGCTCAGCTCATCCAGATCCTCAATCAGGACCACGTTGGCGGTGATACCGTAAAAGCCCTTCAGCATCTCAATGGTACGTTTGTTCCCCACGATCTGAATGCCCGGGTATCTCGACACAAGCAACCCGATAGAGCCTGAATGATCGGGTTCCATATGGTTCACGATGAGATAATCGATTGGCTTATCACCCAGCACCGACTCGATCTTGTGAAAAAAGAGATCGGAGTAACAGATATCAACGGTGTCTATCAACGCCGTTTTCTCATCGGTGATCAGGTAAGAATTGTAGGAGACACCGTATGGCAAAGGCCACAGGTTCTCGAAAAGATGTTTGGTGCGATCATTCACACCCACATAAAAAATATCTTTCGTGATTTCGAGTGGTTTGTACATTTGTTCTTTTTCTCTGATTGGGTATGTGGTTTATTATCTCTTCTTTGTTTTTGGTTTGGGTTTGGGTTTGGCCATCTCCGACTCTTTGGGTGTATCAGCTACTGCTGCAGGACGTCTCAAAGCTTCCCAGATAAGCCATATACCCCAGATAATAAAAGGAATACTGAGCCATTGGCCGAGAATCAACCCGGTATTATCACGCATGGCATTTTCCGACTCAACCTGTACATTCTTAATGTATTCAACGAAGAAGCGGAAGAGGAAGATGATCAGTATCCCCACACCGGTGATCAGTCCTTTTCGGTCTTTGGCGTTCGTCCCCCAGTAAAGATAGACGGTGATGCCAAAGACGACCAGATAGACTAGTGCTTCGTATATCTGAGTGGGATGGGAAGGGTCTGTATAAACAGGTTCAGCCCCCTGCATCCACTGGTAGAGGTTATCTACAAAACGAAAACCCCAGGGTTTATCGGTGGGACCGCCATATATCTCGTGATTCATCAGGTTACCAAGACGAATCATCGCAGCGGTAAATCCGGTAGGCACCATCACCCGGTCGAAGGTCCAGAGCATGCTTTGCTTTGTCACCTTTCTGGAATAGAGCCAGACGGCAATAATGATACCGATAACGCCTCCATGACTTGCCAGACCGCCTTCCCACACCTTTAGTATCTCAAGTGGATTGGCCAGATAATAACCCGGCTCATAGAAGAGGCAATGCCCCAGCCGTGCCCCCGCAATGATACCCACCATCATGTAGACAAAGAGTGAATCGAACCACTTTTCGGGAAGATCCTCATGCCTGAAGATCTTTTGTACGATGTAAACAGCCACGATAAGGCCGATCACCCACAACAAACCGTACCAGCGGATCTCGCGGCCGAAAAGGGAAAAGAGTGTGGGATCAACATCCCATGTTACAGAAAGAAATATATCCATCAGATTTGTATTTGTGGCAAAGTTAATAAAATTATACCAGTTTCTTAATCCAGAATTCCTTTTCTCCCGGCAACAGATCCACCACCGGTATCTCAATCAGCGTATAGGCACCCGGTTGCTGTTTCATGGAGGCACGTGCCCCTCCTACAAGTACCTGCGCCGTGAGTGCAGGATTGTTGATGCGCATATCGAACCGGAACAGCTGGTTCTGCGTGTTTCCTGAGACCCCCTTCCGCTCCATCAGCACACCATGCCCCATATCCTTGAGTGCTTCCACATCCTCTACCTGAAACACATGTGTTTCGTCGTGGACAAAATAGTCATCGTTTTTGATCATCTGTGCAACGGATGTGAAATCATACCCCTCCAGCAGCTCAATATAAACCATTCTGCGATGCACACCTGTGCCTGTGGGGATTGTCATGGAGAGCGCGGCCTTCACGCCTTCAATCGCTTTCACTGCAACCGTGTGGCCCATACTCATGCCGGGACCGAAGTTGGTGTAGGTGATCCCTTTCGGTGCCAGTGCTTCCAGCAGTGTGCGGATGACCGAGTCACTTCCCGGGTCCCATCCGGCGGAGATAACCGAGACGGCATTGTGTCTCCTGGCGGTTTCATCGAGTGATGCCCGCAGCTGGGGTATCTGTCCGTGAATATCAAAACTATCGACCGTATTGATCCCCAGCTCCAGGCATGCTTTGGCATATTTCTCCACGCTTCTGGTGGGGGTGCAGAGGATGGCAACATCCAGATCCGTCAGTTCTGACACTGTTGAGACAACAGGATAGTCTCTCAGTTCAGCCGGGATATTCGTGGCATCACGACGGACGATTCCTGCAATTTCGAAATCGGGTGCACTTACAAGTGCCTCCAGCACATATTTACCAATATTCCCGTAGCCAACTACTGCAGCTCTTATTTTTTCTGATTTAATTTTCATCTTTTTGGTTTATTTATCTTATCATCCATTTTATTATCAATCACAAAAATAGATAAAAAGGTGAAATGGGAAAGAATGATTTACGCAATTTTGTTGGGTTCATCCTCCGTTATATCTTCATCTTCATCTTCATCCTCCTCCTCTTCCCATCTCTCTTCAGGCTTTTGCGGCCCCTGCTTGCGGAAGATGACTGCAAGCAGAAGACCGCTGACGGCGCCGGAGAGATGCCCCTCCCACGAAATGGAGGCATCCACCATCTCCGTGATGGGGAAGATACTCCAAACTGTTCCTCCGTAGATAAAGGCAACAATCATGGAAACAGCGACCAATGGGGTATATTTCCTGAAAAGACCGCTGAAAAACAGAAAGAACAGGATTGCAAAAACCAGCCCGCTGGCACCCACATGATAGGAATCCCGGCCGATGATCCATGTCACAAAGCCGCTTAAGATCCATAAATAGAGTAGTGTGCTGAATGCGATCTTACTGTAGAAGTAAAAAAGCAGCCAGATAAGTATCAGCAATGAGAGGGTATTTGACCAGAGATGAGAAAAGGATGAATGTAGAAACGGCGAGAAAATAATCCCCCTGAGTCCGCTCACCTCTCCGGGTTTGATCCCCAGAAGGGAATAATTCCAATCAGGCAGACCTGCATGGCCCACGATAAAAGATAACCAGATCAACGCCACGAAGAGTATGGCGGGCAACAATGCCAGCCACATTCGTTTTTTCTCAAAAAAGTAGGAAGATGAATTATTTCTGTCCATTTTCATTCAAAAAAAACACCTGTTTATCACTCTCTCACCGCAAATGTACAAACAAATCGTTGTTTAAGTCTGAAAACGCAGAAACAATGAATTTATTCTTTTTAATGTTTGTGCAATAATTTCAATTTTATTATCTTTCGCAGGAATTATACGGCACACCTTAACCATAAACTGTTTTTAGCGATGAGTTATCTGAAATTCGACAAAGACCGGATGATCAATCTGGAATATTCTTTATACCGAAATGTATTAAGAACCAACAGAAGAGGGGCCTACCAGAACACATCGATATCAGGATGCAATACAACCAAGTATCAGGGCCTTCTGGTGATGCCTGTCCCCTACATGGATGATGAAAATCATCTGATACTCTCCTCATTCGATGAAACAGTGATTCAGCACGGCGCTGAATTTAATCTGGGAATCCACCGCTACGCCGGTGATAACTACAATCCCAAAGGACATAAATACATCCGTGAGTTCAACTGTGACAGTGTACCCAAAACCATCTATCGTGTCGGGGGTGTCATCCTGTCAAAAGAGATCATGTTCTCCTCGAAAGAGAACAGGTTAATGATCCGTTACACACTTCTGGATGCCCACTCCCCCACGACCATCCGTTTTAAACCGTTTCTGGCTTTCCGGAAGATATCACAACTGACAAGGGAAAATGAGCAGGTTGACAGATCCTATCGTGAAGTGGAGAACGGCATCAGCACATGCATGTATTTTGGTTATCCCGAGCTCTTTATGCAGTTCAACAAGAAGCCTGAATTTATTTATCACCCCGACTGGTATCGGGATATTGAGTACCTTCAGGACCTTGAAAAGGGAGACACCTGTCAGGAAGACCTCTACGTGCCCGGCTCCTTTGAGTTATCCATCAGCAAGGGAGAAGAGATCATCTTCTCTGCCGGAGATATCCAGGTGGAGACCGCTGACCTGATAAAGGAGTTTGATTACGAAATATACAAGCGCACACCCCGTTCTAACTTTTACAATTGTCTGAAGAACTCGGGGCATCAGTTTTATTATGTACCGGGCAAGGATGAATATTATCTTTTAGCCGGCTACCCCTGGTTTAAGGTGAGGGCCCGCGATCAGTTTATCTCTCTCCCTGGCTGCACGCTCGCGGTAGAAAAGCAGCAGGATTATGTAAAGGTTATGGATACAGCCATTCCTCATCTGAGGAATTTCATGGCAGACAAACCATCCAAAAGTTATCTCAAACAGATAGAAGACCCCGATGTGCTGTTGTGGGTTGTCTGGGCGTTGCAACAATACTGGAGGGAGAACAAAACCGCTTTCACCGAAAAGTACGCTGATTTCCTCTTCGAGATTATCGAATATATTGCAATGGGAAAACATCCCAACCTGGTCTGCAACGAGGAGGACGGGTTGTTGACCACCTACGGTCGCGACAAGGCTGTCAGCTGGATGAATGCAGAGATAGAGGGACGGCCAGTCATACCCAGATCGGGATATCTGGTGGAATTTAACGCGCTCTGGTATAACGCCCTTAAGTTTGCCGGAGAGATAGCCATTGAAACGGGTAAGAGAGCAGAGGCTGAGACCTTCGAGAGCAGAGCCCGCCTGGCTGGCAACTCTTTCACTGAGATGTTCCTGAACAATGCCGGCTACCTGTATGACTATATTGATGGCAACTATAAAGATCTGAATGTTCGCCCTAACATGATTTTCGCCGTTTCACTGCCCTACTCACCCCTGGAAAGGAGCCAGAAGAAATCTGTGATCGATTATGTGACCAAAGAGCTGCTCACCACCTGCGGTATACGTACGGTTACACCTAAAAGCCACCTGTTTCATCCTCATTACGCAGGTTCTGAGACAGAGAAGAAGAGAGCCTATTTCAATGGCATGGCGTTCCCCTGGTTGCTGGGAGCTTATATCGAAGCCTACCTGAATGTTTTTCATATGAGCGGATTGTCACTGGCAGACCGTATCATGGGGGAAATGGAAGGGGAAATGCAGAACGACTGTATTGGCAGCATCTCTGAATTCTACGACTCCAATCCGCCGTTCATTGCCCATGGCGGCTATTCATTCGCCATGAGCGTAGCAGAGCTGCTCAGGGCACAACGTTTAATCAACAGGTACGCATAAACAGTCAACCGATAGCCCGGGTAAAAACAGTGGCATCGGTAATAATCAAATATTGGACAGATGAAGGCATTAATGTTTGGCTGGGAGTTCCCGCCGCATATTCTCGGAGGATTAGGAACGGCCAGCTATGGACTTACGAAGGGGATGGCCATGCAGGAAGACATGGAGATTCTTTTCGTGATACCCAAACCCTGGGGTGATGAAGACCAGAGCTTCATGAAAATCATAGGGTCTAACAATACACCCATTGTCTGGCGCGATGTTCCCTGGGAAATGGCACAGGCAAGACTGGATAAATTCATGGATCCGCAGGAGTATTTCTGGATGCGGGACAACATCTATGCCGATTTCAACTACATGAATACGAATGATCTGGGATGTATCGAATTTTCCGGCAGATATCCGAACAACATCCTGGAAGAGACCAATAACTACTCCATCGTGGCAGGGGTGATCGCACGTACTTACCAGTTTGATATTATCCATTCCCACGACTGGCTCACCTACCCTGCAGGCCTTCATGCGAAAAGTGTGACAGGCAAGCCGATGGTCATACACGTGCATGCAACGGAGTTCGACCGCAGCCGCGGCAAGCCCAATCCCATTGTGTATGGCATTGAAAAAGACGGCATGGATAATTGTGATCATATCATCTGCGTAAGCAACCTCACCCGTCGTACAGTGATAGACAACTACCATCAGCCTGAATGGAAAGTAACCACGGTGCATAATGCCGTTGATCCGCTCAGTCCCGAGATTGAAGCGATCGAACGTCTTTCCGGCGTTTCGGAGAAAGTGGTTACTTTTCTTGGCAGGATAACCATGCAGAAAGGCCCCGAATTTTTCGTGGATGCAGCCACGCAGGTAATACGTAAGACCGATCATATCCGGTTTGTGATGGCCGGCAGTGGTGACATGATGGATCAGATGATCCGTCTTGTGGCAGACCGTGGTATTGCCGATAAATTTCATTTCACCGGTTTCCTTCGGGGGAAACAGGTTTACGAGATGCTTAAATCGAGTGATGTGTATGTGATGCCCTCAGTATCGGAACCTTTTGGCATTTCGCCCCTTGAGGCGATGCAGTGCAACGTGCCAAGTATTATTTCTTATCAGTCGGGTTGTTCCGAGATCCTTCACAATGTCATTAAAACCGATTACTGGGATGTGGATGCGATGGCCGACGCCATCTATTCTATCTGCACCTACCCGGCGATGGCCGACTATTTGAAGGTTGAGGGTAAAATTGAAGTGGACAACATATTATGGGAGGACGCCGGAAAGAAAGTACGCAACATTTACAATGACCTTGTATAAAAAAAAGAAAACAAATCAATTATTATAAGATGAAGACTATTTGCTTTTATTTCCAGATCCATCAACCCTTCCGGTTAAAAAGATACCGTTTTTTCAACATAGGCAGAGATCATTACTATTTCGATGATTATGCCAATGAAGAGATCCTGCAGCAGATAGCTGCCCGATCCTATATCCCTGCCAACAGGATGTTGCTCGACCTGGTGAATCAAAATAAAGGAAAATTCAAAATCTCATTTTCAATATCAGGGGTGGCACTGGAGCAGCTGGAGATATATGCCCCGGAGGTGATTGAGGGCTTTCGTGAGCTGGCCAAAACCGGCAATGTGGAATTTCTTGCAGAGACATATGCCCATTCACTTGCCAGCCTTTATGATCCCGAGGAGTTCCGCAATCAGGTAATGCAGCATGCTGAAAGAATTGAGATGCTGTTCGGTCAGAAACCAACCGTTCTGCGTAATACCGAGCTGATCTACTCCGATGATATCGCTGAGGTGGCATATGATATGGGTTATACTAAGATGATCACCGAGGGGGCGAAACATATTCTGGGGTGGAAGAGCCCCAACTATGTCTATCATGCTGCCACACGGCCCAAGATGAAGTTATTGCTTAAGAACAGCCGTTACAGTGAGGATATTGCCTACAGGTTCTCCAATTACAGCTGGAACGAGTATCCTTTAACCGCTGAGAAGTTCATCTCATGGATTGCTGCCACACCACCGGATGAGAAGGTGTTCAACCTCTTTATGAACTACGAGACGCTGGGTAATCTGCAACCATCTCATACCGGCATTTTTGAATTCATGAAAGCGTTGCCGCGCTTTGCCTTTGAAAAAGGTATCGGGTTTACTACACCCGGTGAAGCATTGGAGAGTCACAAGTCTGTCGGTCCCATCACTGTGCCCAACACCATCTCATGGGCAGATGAAGAGCGTGATGTAAGTGCCTGGCTCGGGAACAAACTGCAACAGAGTGCACTCAAATCGCTCTATGAGATGGGTGAAAGGGTACGCCTGTGTACCGATCGACGGCTGAAGCACGATTGGATCTATCTGCAGTCGAGCGACCACTTCTATTACATGTCGACGAAACATTTCGGCGGGGGAGAGAGCCAGTTCAGTCCCTACATGTCACCATACGACGCCTTTAATAATTACATGAACGTGTTGAGTGATTTTCTTGGACGTGTGAAAGCCCAGTATCCCGACACGGTTGACAATGAGGAACTGAATGCCCTGCTCACCACCATCCACAACCAGGAGATGGAGATCAAACGTCTGCAGATGGAGCTGAAAACTGTCATTGGCAGTAACGAACAGCTGCTGGTGGAGAAAGTGAAGAAGTCAGCAATAGCAGAAGAATAAAAACAAACGCAGAGAAACAGAAAAAGGAGCCACGTGGCTCCTTTTTCTGTTGATTATAACGTTCGTTGACCGGCTTATTTAGCGTAACTCACAGCGCGTGTTTCACGGATCACGGTGATTTTCACCTGACCGGGATAGGTCATCTCCGTTTGTATCTTGCGTGCTATCTCGTCAGAGAGCTTCTCTGTATCCTGATCATCAATCTTGTCAGCTCCCACAATCACGCGTAGCTCACGACCGGCCTGTATGGCGTATGTCTTCACCACACCGGGATATGAGAGAGCCAGGTTCTCCAGGTCGTTCAACCTTTTAATGTATGCCTCCACAATCTCGCGCCGTGCGCCGGGACGTGCACCGGAAATGGCATCGCACACCTGCACTATCGGTGCCAGGAGTGTAGTCATCTCCACCTCATCGTGGTGCGATCCGATGGCATTGCATATATCCGGCTTCTCCTTGAACTTCTCGGCCAGCTTCATGCCCAGGACTGCATGCGGCAGCTCCGGTTCATCATCCGGCACCTTGCCGATATCATGCAGCAGTCCGGCACGTTTCGCCTTCTTCGGGTTCAGCCCGAGCTCCGACGCCATGATAGCACACAGATTGGCGACCTCACGTGAGTGTTGCAGGAGGTTCTGTCCGTAGGAGGAGCGATACTTCATCTTCCCCACCATGCGGATCAACTCGGGATGCAAACCGTGAATACCCAAATCTATCACCGTTCGCTTGCCGGTTTCAATGATCTCTTCCTCGATCTGTTTCTTCACCTTCGACACCACCTCCTCAATACGGGCAGGGTGGATACGACCGTCGGTAACCAGCTGATGAAGCGACAGACGGGCAATCTCACGACGTACGGGGTCAAATCCCGACAAGACAATTGCTTCCGGTGTGTCATCCACCACAATCTCCACACCTGTGGCAGCTTCCAGCGCCCTGATATTTCTACCTTCACGGCCGATAATACGCCCCTTCACCTCATCTGAATCAATGTGGAATACCGTGACGGAGTTCTCAATGGATGTCTCTGTGGCTACCCGTTGTATCGATTGAATCACAATACGCTTGGCTTCTTTATTGGCCGTCATCTTGGCCTCTTCCATGATATCGTTGATGTACGACTGTGCACCGGTTTTAGCCTCCTCCTTCAATGACTCCACCAGACGCTCTTTCGCTTCCTCTGCAGAGAGGCTGGAGATGGTCTCCAGTTTTTCTACTGACTGACGATGCAGGCGTTCCAGCTCACCACCTTTTTTCTCGATAAACTCCTGCTGGTTGGCAAGATTAAGCTTTATCTCATCTATCTCACCCGCTTTTTTGTTCAGCTCTTCCTGTTTCTGATTGAGCGTCATTTCGCGTTGTTTGAGCCTGTTTTCGGTAAGCTGAATCTTCGTCGTGCGGGCGTTGGCCTGCTTCTCTGCTTCGGCCTTTAACGCCAGTGCTTCCTCTTTCGCCTCCAGTAATTTCTTCTTTCTGATTACATCGGCATCTTTTTCCGCATCACTCAGGATATTCTGAGCACGGGAATTGGCCATCTTACCGGTCAGGTACCAGGCAATAACTGCCCCGATCGCCAACCCGATAATTCCTATTACTATTTCCATATTGCTAATGATTAATGAATTTATAAAATCTCCCCTTTATTTTCCATCATAACCGGGAAGATGTTTTTGTTCTCTCTTTTCCAATGACTACATAAAATAAAAAATCGCACACAATCAAACACATCAGTCAAAATGTGCGTAAAAGGTGCGTCTGTTTATACCCCCTCTCTGCAGGGAGAGCAGGTTATTTTTTCAGATAATCATCCAACTCGCCGATTAGCGAATCAATTTTATCTTCAAAGGGTTTCGTGTTATTCTTATCACCGAGAGAAAAATTCTCTGCCAATGCCTGTATGGCCGTCATTGCCATAAAGTCCTGTGTTGTCATGCTGGAGCTTTCTCCACCGTATGCAACGCGGTATTGGTTTATCTTCGTATTTATCTTTTTGGCTGCATCTCGGAAAGCCTGTTCATCCGTTCTGTTGATTCTCAAAGGATATCTTCTGCCGGCAATCTCTAATGTCAATAAAAATTTCTCGTCGCCCATCACATAAATTATTCAAAGGTTATCTCAACAAATTTATGCATTTATCAACTTCTCGCACCAGTTTTGATAGTTTCAATTTCGCGGTATCCACGTCTACCGACGCAGCCGTAATGGTTCTCGCGGTCTTCAAACTATCGTATTTTGTTTTCAGTTGCTTCAGTTCACTGACACGTTCATCAATCTCTGCCTGCTTCGTCTGTAGCGTTGTTTTTAATCCGGCATTCTCTTCTTTCAGGGAATCACATAAAAACATCACCTGTTTTATCCGCACTTCCAGGTCGACAAGCAATTTATTATTTTCGTCAGTCATATGAAACGGTCCTCTACATTACCTCACCTCAGAAAATGTTCATTGTGGGTTCCGATACTTTTAATTATTGCCCGCAATGGCACAGACATGTTTGCCTATGCTCACCTAGCTAAACGCAAACGTTCCATACACCATAAAATGAAAAATGAAATAATCGCATGAAAACAAAAATTCACGCAAATATATGCATTGTAAGAGACTTTCACAAGATAAATCCCCCTTATTTTTCAAATATTCATCCGTTTATACCATTTTTAGGCTCTTTTGCTTGAGATTTTGTAACTTTGGCTTTCAGGTGACGGAGATTGAATAAGATTGAATAAGATTGACTGAGATTGATGACGGTTCAGAAAGAAATAACAATCAGTGACAGACTATATGAAGTATGCCCCGTGTTTCGTATGGCAGCTATTTCCTGTAAGGTGAAGAACAGCTCCTATAGCGGGGAGTTATGGAAAGAGATAGATGCCTTTTCTACTCAGTTTGTCTCTGCTTTTAAGATGGAGGAGATAAAACTGCGTCCGGCCATCCTGGCCACGAGGAAAACCTACAAAAAACTGGGGAAAGACCCCAACCGCTACCGCCCTTCTGCAGAAGCGCTATGCAGGCGGATACTGAAAGGACAGGAGCTGTATCAGATTGATACACTGGTCGACCTGATCAACCTGGTCTCCCTGAAAACGGGATACTCTATCGGCGGTTTTGACCTGGACATGATCGAGGGTGACCTGACCCTGGGCGTGGGTGAGGCTGATGAGCGGTTTGAGGCGATTGGGCGCGGACTGCTGAACATAGAGGGGTTGCCGGTTTACCGGGATGAGGTGGGAGGCATTGGCACACCTACCAGTGATGAGGAGCGCACCAGGATCACTACCGGCACCACGCACCTGATGATGATCATCAACGCCTACTCAGGCGAGGAAGGGCTGCAGGAGGCAGTAGATTTTTCGGTGGGACTGCTGAAAAAGTATCTGGCTGCAGAGGATATCAGGGTGCTGCATTGATCTTAAATGGCGGTCGTGAATAACAGGAAAATGCTAAAATTGTGATACTACACTTTCCTCAGGATGATCCTGAAGGTAGCACCTTTACCCAATTCCGACTTCAGTACAAATATTTTTCCTTTGTGATACACCTCCACGATCCGTTTCACCAGGGCAAGACCCAGCCCCCACCCGCGCTCTTTGGAGGTGTAACCGGGTGAAAAGATCTTCTTCTGTTTCGATCCCGTGATCCCTTTGCCGCTGTCGGTGACATCAAGCAGAGCCTGATTATCCTTTTCAGTCAGTCTGAAGATGATAGTACCCTCTCCATTCATTGCATCCACCGCATTCTTCGTGAGGTTCTCAATCACCCATCCAAATAGTGGTTCATTCAGTGAAACCATCACCGGCTTTTCGGGGAAAAGTAACGAAAAAGTGATTCTTTCTGACAGTCGCTTTTCAAGGTATGTCAAAGCATTCCTCACCACCACCCGCAAGTCTGCCGGCTCTGTATTCGGTGCTGAGCCTATCCTGGAGAAACGTTCTGCAATCATTTGCAAACGGGCGGTATCCTTTTCAATCTCACACACCAGTGCAGCATCCACCTCTTTCAGCTTCAGATATTCTGTCCATGCTGCCAGCGATGAGATGGGTGTACCCAGTTGATGGGCCGTCTCTTTCGACAATCCCACCCAGACACTGTTTTGTTCGGCTCGTAGCGAACGGTTCATTGCGAAAAATGCAAGAGCGACAAACAGAGCGATGATAAAAAGCTGTATATAGGGATAAACCTGCAACTTTTTCAACGTATAGGAGTCATCAAAATAAAGCGACTGATTCAGCTCTTCCATTCTGATAGGTGCATGACTGCCGGCAAACTGCTCCATCTTAATTTGAAGAAATACTGCTGTATCCACTGCAGGAAGTTTGATGTTATGCGACAGCAACTTACCGCTCTTCTCATCATGCAGGATGACAGGTATTGAGGTGTTACTTTTCAGGATGTTTAACACCAGCAACATATCCGCACCGGGATCATCAAGCGTGATTGACTCTGTGGCCATGGCCCATATTTCCATCTTTTGCCGCTCCTCTTCCGACAGTTGTTTCACCAACCTGCCCGACACCACCAGAGAGAGGATGGCTGCTGCAATGGCTAAGATGACGAACAGGTATGTGAGGGTTTGCCGTGTATACATGGAATTAAAATTAAGAATTAATAGCGATTATCGACGGACTGACCTAACAGTACCTCAGGCCTGACTTCCGGCAGATAACCGCTGCGTATCCGCCATTCATTGGGATAAAGGTTATTCGCCCGGTTACCTATATTCTTCACAAACCCGATCGGTTCATCGTGATAGGTGAGCAGAAGAAATCCCTTCGGTGCATCGGCAAGTGTGATGGCTTCTTTTCGCAGGTAAGCGATTGCCTTATCGTAAGGCAGTTCATGATTACGGAATGCGGCCCGGTTCAGTTCCCTGCTCATCGCCAGAGAGTGCGAGGGGATAAAATCTTTTCCCTTTTTCTCCCCTATCTCAACACCCATCGAAACAATCCTCAACCGCTCCCGGAAAGAGAGCAACGTTTCAGAATGAGCTTTTGGCAGTGCTGTGATACGGTTATCCGTTTCCACAAAATCGTACAGCTCCGGATGCTTTATCATTCCGGCATAATCAGATATATCCTTCATGAACAGCGATGGCCTCTTTCTGTTCTTTTTGCGAGAGTAGTCACCTTTTGAGAAGGATTCAGCTTCAGACAGCGCTGCTTCCGATTTTCTTAACAGCGTAACAAACAGTCCCTCACCCCTGGTCTTGTGAGGGAAAAAGCGGTAACCCGCTGCTCCGTGAAGAGATGACGGGGTGATCCCCCACTCCTCTTCAGTTGGTACTTCAATAAAATCAGCACCCAGTTTTTGTGCCATCCAGAGGGCATTCTCTTCATTCTCGGCCCTGTTATAGGTGCAGGTGCTGTAGATAAGAATTCCACCCGGTTTCAGTGCGGGCCATACATCACTGAGTATCTCTTTTTGTCGTGCTGCACACATCACCACATTCTGCGGCGACCACTCCTGCACTGCCACCTCATCTTTACGAAACATCCCTTCCCCCGAACAGGGAGCATCCACAAGAATCAGATCGAAGAGAGCCGGGAAAGCGGCGAAATCTCCCGGGTGATTATTGGTGACCACACTACAGGGATCACCAAACCTTGTCATCGTCTCCGATAAGATGTTAGCCCGCTGACGTATCAGCTCATTGCTGACCAGCAGGCTGCCCTCCGGCAATGCCGTCATCAGAGTGACCGACTTGCCACCCGGTGCACCGCAGAGATCGAGACAGAGGGAAGGCGCTGTCACCAGCTGTCTTACCAGATGCTCCACAAACATAGAAGATGCTTCCTGGACGTAATAGTAGCCAGCATGAAAGAGGGGATCGAACGTGAAGGCAGGTCGCTCCTTCAGGTAGAAACCCCATTCCGACCATGGCACTGGTTGCGCAGGCTTTATGAGAGCCATCGGGTTACGCGCTGTTTTGTGCGGGTTGAGACGGATACTCACCGGAGTATCTCCCTCCAATGCAGCAAGGAGTTGCTCTGTTTCACTTCCAAGCAATGACCGGAGAGAGACGATAAATTCTTCAGGGAGTTTCATTGACTGATCTTTTGGTTACAAAGATAAAAGGATTTTTGCAGAATCGTTTTCAATTGTTTCTTTAATGAGCCTAACGAAAAAAAGTTAACTTTGTGAATTGACAGAATCATCAAAAAAAAAATCAACATGAAAAAAATGCTTTTTATCGCGGGACTGCTCTGCTCCCAGCTGATTATTGCGCAGGAAAGGCCTGATCCGCAACCGGCACCTGACAGCTTCGAACAATTCAGCGTGGGCATGGCCGGCTATACTTTTGTGAATTTCGACCTGGACAAGACGCTGGAGATCATGGAGAAATGCGACGTGAAATACCTTTGTATCAAAGATTTTCATCTCCCACTCAAAAGCACGGATGAAGAAATCGCGGCTTTCCATGCCAAACTAAAATCGAAAGGTGTGACAGGCTATGCCGTAGGGCCTATCTATATGCGGTCGAAGGAGGAGGTTGACAACGCATTTGAATATGCAAAACGGGTAGGGGTGAAGTTGATCGTGGGTGTACCCAACTATGAGCTGCTGCCTTACGTAGACCGGAAGGTGAGAGAGTATGATTTTCAATATGCCATTCACCTTCACGGACCGGACATGCCATTGTATCCCGATGCTGATGATGTCTGGGACAACGTGAAAGATCTCGATGCGAGGATAGGTATGTGTCTCGATGTGGGGCATGACACACGCAACGGAAAAGATCCGGTGAAGGATCTGGAGAAATACCATACGCGCGTATTTGACATTCACATCAAAGATGTGACAGGACCAACCAAAGCCGGTTATTCAGTTGAGATAGGACGGGGTATCATCGATTTCCCTGCATTTGTCAACATGCTCCGCAAAGTAGGCTATAGCGGTGTCTGCAGCCTTGAGCACGAACGCAACATGAAAGATCCCTTTCTGGGAATAGCGGAATCGATCGGCTATTTCAGAGGGATGATTGCTGCGACGAAAGCGGTTAATAATTAAAATAATTTTACCTTCCCCGGCATTTTAAAGGGATGATCTGCGTGATAATCATCCCTTTCATCCAATTAAGGTCCGGGAGAAAACCATACATACTCCTTTTTCCGAAAAGGGGTTCCGAAAAAACGGTGAACAATGAAAAATATCCTGTCTCCCCTCCCCTGGAAAGTACTCGAAAGTGAATACCTGCACAAAAGACCCTGGCTCACCGTGCGTAGAGAGAAACTGGAGATGCCCAACGGGAATGTGGTCCCTGAATATTATGTGCTGGAATATCCCGACTGGGTAAATATCATCGCCATCACCAAAGAGGGGGAGTTCATTCTGGTGCAGCAAT
The DNA here is from genome assembly GCA_012727735.1 of Bacteroidales bacterium. Lineage (GTDB taxonomy): Bacteria > Bacteroidota > Bacteroidia > Bacteroidales > Dysgonomonadaceae > Proteiniphilum. Next base: position 18,216 of record JAAYGM010000014.1, read on the forward strand.
ACCGTCCCGGTATCGGCAAAACCTGCTTTGAACTGTGTGCCGGCGTGTGTGAAGAGGAGGACCCCTCTCCACTTGCCTCTGCACAAAGAGAGCTGCTGGAAGAGACCGGTTACAGCGGAGGGCACTGGGAGGAGTTCATGCATGTAGCACCCAACGCAAGTGCGGCCAACAACTACTCCTGGTGCTTTATCGCCGAAGGTGTGGAGAAAACAGGCAATCAGGCACTGGAAGAGTCGGAAGATCTTACCGTACATCTCTTTTCCTACGATGCGTTGAGGGCACTGCTTACAAGCGATCAGATTATTCAGGCAACCATGGCCGCCCCATTGTGGAAATATTTCGCAATTAATGACAAACAAAAAAAACTATGATCACCATCACCATTATTGTGCTTACCTCCATCGTCTCTATCCTCGCATTCCGAAACAACGCAATGATGGAGAGGATGATCTTTTATCCGCCAGCGGTAAGAAGGGGTGAATGGCACAGGCTGTTTACCTACGGGTTTCTGCATGCCGATTACATGCATCTCATCTTTAACATGTTCACGCTCTACTTCTTTGCGACGGATATTGAGCGCATATGTAAAGTACAACTGGGTGAACGCGCGGGGGCGCTCTGCTTTATCATCCTCTACCTCTCCGCCTTGCTGGTCTCCATTCTGCCAACATACTTCAAACAGAAAGAGAACAGATCTTATCATGGCCTGGGTGCCTCGGGAGCCGTCTCAGCAATGATCTTTGCATATATGCTGATCAATCCGATGAACTTCATGGGTATCCTCTTTATCCCGGTGATGCTGCCCGCATTCCTTTTCGGGATTATCTTTATGCTGATCTCCATCTCGCTGGATAAAAAAGAGCATGGAGGCATCAACCACTCAGCACATATCACCGGAGGAGTTTACGGCCTTCTCTATATGATTGTACTGTTCTACCTTCTGGCAGATATAAACCTGATTGAATCATTCTTCAGTCAGATAAGGATCGATTCTCTCTCCGACCTGTTTCATATCGGTTTTTAAAAGATCAGGTTGTCACCTTGCTCCATACATCTCCTTTTGCCGCTTTTTCGACAGGAGAACAAGGATGAGGGAGGAGACCACGCAGTCAAACAATTTATAAGATATCCGGGGAAGGGGAGCTTCGAATTGCCTTATTTTGTCTATTTTTGTATTTAAAAGGACTGTATACGAAATGGATCATCCGGCACTTTATTTAATTCCCGTAACGTTGGGCGAGACACCTGTTGAACAGGTGATCCCCGCATACAACAGAACGGTCGTCTCCAATCTGAACTATTTTATCGTGGAGAATATCAGATCGGCACGCCGTTTTCTGAAGAAAAGCAATCCTGATACAGATATTGATGCACTCACCTTTTATGAGTTGAACAAGCATACCGACAGGAATTTAATCACCAGTTACCTTCTGCCAATTAAGAGAGGTGAGAGCATCGGCATTCTCTCTGAGGCGGGCTGTCCCGCCGTCGCCGACCCGGGTGCTGACGTGGTGGCTATCGCACAGCAGGAGGGCTACAAGGTTGTTCCGCTGGTAGGCCCCTCCTCCATGTTGATGGCCATCATGGCCTCAGGCTTCAACGGACAAAGCTTTGCCTTTCACGGTTATCTCCCGATCGATGCCGGCGAAAGGGCAAAAAAGCTGAAACAGCTTGAGAGCAGATCCTACAACGAGGATCAGACACAACTATTTATTGAAACGCCCTACCGCAACCAGAAACTGGCTGATGATATATTGCAGCATTGCAAGCCGCAGACCAGACTTTGTATAGCGATGAATATTTCATGTGAAGATGAGTATATTGTTACACGAAGGGTAAAAGCATGGAAAGGAAATCTTCCCGACATGCATAAAAAACCGTGTGTCTTCCTGATATATAAAGGTTTATGAACATTCAACACAACATACAACTCCAACCCTACAACTCATTCAGGACGAAGGCTGTTGCCCGTCTTTTTTGTGAACCACAAACAGCAGAAGAGTTGTCGGAAATAGTGAAAGCTTATCCCGGTGAAAAGAAACTAATCCTTGGTGCCGGATTCAATCTGTTCTTTACGGAGGATTACGATGGTCTTATCATCAGGCCGGCCATGGGAGGCATTAACATATTGTCTGAAACCGACAGTGAGGTGCTATTAGAGGCGGGTGCTGCCGAGGATTGGGACACTTTTGTGGCATATGCTGTGTCGAAAGGTTTTGCCGGCCTGGAGAACCTCTCACTGATCCCGGGGTCTGTGGGTGCAAGCCCTGTTCAAAACATCGGCGCATACGGCACCGAGGCGAAAGACACTGTTATACGTGTGAACGCTGTAGATATACGGACGGGTGAGCGCATCATCTTCACCAGTGAAGAATGCGGTTTTAGTTACCGTGACAGCATCTTCAAACGCACCTGTCGTTATGTCATCACTTCGGTCATCTTCAGGCTGAGTAAATCATTCAATTACAAAGAGAAATACATCGATCTCAGCCGCGAGCTGGAGGGTGTGCCCTCTCCAACACTATCGCAGGTACGCGAGGCGATCATCCGCATACGCACCCGTAAACTGCCCGATTATACTGTTCTGCCCAATGCCGGCAGCTTCTTTAAGAATCCTCTGTTGTCGAAAGAGGAAAAAGAGATGCTTCAGCACAAGCTGGTGGATCTGCCGGTATACAATGCGGGGGACAACATGTTTAAAACATCTGCCGCATTTCTGATTGAAAAGGCGGGATACAAAGGCATACGTCGCGGGATGGTAGGTACCTACGAGCATCATTCGCTGATTATCGTCAACTACGGCACTGACAACGGAAAGGAGATAGCCGACTTTATGAAAGAAGTACAAAACGGTATATATCAACAGTTTGGCGTAATGCTTGAACCGGAAGTGTGGATCTTTTAATTTGCAATAACGAACAGTCAAAAAAAACAATCAACATGTCATCATTTATCATCGAAGGCGGACACAGTCTACAGGGAGTGATCACCCCGCAGGGTGCGAAAAACGAAGCACTGCAGGTGATCTGCGCCACACTGCTCACAAGAGAAGAGGTTATTATTGAGAATATTCCCGATATCCTGGATGTGAATAACCTCATCGGACTGTTGCGTGATATGGGTGTCAAGGTGAAGAAACTAAGTGATGAGACCTACTCCTTCAGGGCAGAAGAGATTGACCTGGCTTACACGCAATCGGATGATTTCATGAAAAAAAGTAGCGCCATGAGAGGATCGATCATGATTATCGGCCCGCTGCTGGCACGCTTCGGTGAAGCCGTAGTGCCCAGACCGGGAGGTGACAAGATTGGTCGCCGGCGCCTTGATACCCACTTTAACGGTATCATAAAGCTGGGCGCACAGCTCATCCTGAATGAAAAGAGGCAACTGTTCACCCTCACCACCAGGCAACTGAAGGGAACCTACATTTTACTGGATGAGGCCTCCGTTACCGGTACTGCCAACCTGCTGATGGCTGCGGTACTTGCTGAGGGTGAAACAACCATCTACAATGCCGCCTGTGAACCCTACGTTGAACAGTTAAGCCGGATGCTGGTACGCATGGGAGCGAGGATTGAGGGGATCGGCTCCAATAAGCTGATCGTGCACGGTGTGACAAGCCTCAGCGGTTGCAGGCATCGGTTACTGCCCGACATGATTGAGATTGGCAGCTTTATCGGCATGGCAGCCATGACCGCCTCTGAGATCACCATCAGGGATTCATCGATTGCAAATCTTGGCATCATCCCTGAAAGTTTCCGCCGGTTAGGCATCACCGTGGAACAACAGGGTGACGATCTCTATATCCCTCGCCAGGAGAGTTATACCATAGCCTCTTTTATCGACGGTTCCATCCTCACCATCGCCGACGCTCCCTGGCCGGGGCTCACACCTGACTTGTTGAGTGTGATGCTGGTGGTTGCCACCAAAGCCACGGGCAGTGTGCTGATCCATCAGAAGATGTTTGAGAGCCGTCTCTTTTTCGTGGATAAACTCATCGATATGGGAGCTCAGATCATCCTGTGCGACCCCCACCGTGCTGTTGTTATCGGCCTGAATAATCGCTTCCACCTGAAAAGCATGACCATGACCTCGCCCGATATCCGTGCAGGGATCTCTCTCCTTATTGCAGCGATGAGTGCTGAGGGAACCAGTACGATCCACAATATCGACCAGATTGACCGCGGCTATCAGCAGATAGACAAGCGGCTGAATGCATTGGGCGCACGCATTGAACGGACTACAGACCGGTAACAACGCATCTCCGCAGACAAGGGTCAGTTGAACCATCATGTAGCTTTCCACGTTTAAACAGAAACGAAAACTTTCAAATTATACACGTTATGTCAAAGATCAATGATTTCCGGAAACTACACGCAGGAGAAGAACCATTTATCCTGGGTAATGTATGGGACGCCAAGAGTGCGCAGCTTGCAGAAAAAGCAGGCTTCAAAGCCGTCGGTATTTCCGGACATGCCATCGCAGAGAACCTTGGTTATAAGGATGGTGAAAATATGCGTTTCGAAGAGCTGTTGTTTGTTGTGAATCGTGTAATAAAATCAGTTTCTGTTCCTGTTTCAGTAGATATTGACGGCGGTTACGGCAGAAATATCAGTAAAGTGAATGAGCACATCCTGCAGTTGCTTGAAATGGGTGCCGCCGGCATCAATATTGAAGATTCAGTGGTAAAAGAGGGTAAACGTTTGCTGGTGGAACTGGAGAAATTCAACAAAATAGTCCGGGGAATCCGTTCATTCCTGACGGAACAAAAATCTACACTCTTCCTGAACATACGTACAGATACCTATGTCACCAGGCATCCTCAACCTTTGGAGGAGACGATTAAACGGGTGAAGGCATATGAAGAAGCAGGTGCCGACGGCATTTTTGTGCCACTGCTCTCTGATGATAAAGAGATTAAAATGGTTGTTCAAAGCACCGAACTACCGCTCAATGTGTACCTGCTGCCCGAGACGCCATCCTATTCACAACTCAAACAACTGGGCGTAAAGCGTATCAGCAGCGGAGCGGCCGTTCATGCAAAAAGTTACGGGAAAGCAGGGGAATTATATCAGACACTCATCACAGACAAACGTTTCGGCAAGCTGTTCAGCTGATAAACAATCGGGTGAGGTTGCTGAATATTGTTGGGAGCGCAAAAAATTGATTCTGCGTTTCCGGTGAAATTATTTGCTTATTAGGCAACTCTTTTATTACTTTGCACATTCATTCAAAAGATCAACAAACACTTTCTGCTTGCTGAAACTTGTTTCCTGATAGAAGGAGACATATAACTACTCAATAACCACAGATAAATTATGCCAACAAACTTGGTCGTAACCGACATTAAACAAGTAACCATCCGATTCTCAGGTGATTCAGGCGACGGCATGCAGCTGTCAGGAACCCTGTTTTCTACCTTATCAGCAATTTTCGGCAATGAGATTGCAACGTTCCCTGATTTCCCGGCAGAAATCCGGGCTCCGCAGGGATCACTGCACGGTGTTTCAGGATTCCAGGTCCGTATAGGGGCAAAAGATGTTTACAACTCAGGTGATAAGACAGATGTGCTCGTCGCCATGAACCCGGCAGCATTGAAGGTGAACGCCCAGCACCTGAAAAAGGGTTCCATCGTGCTTTACGACACTGATTCATTTCAGAAAAAAGACCTCGACAAAGCACAGTTCACCACACCGGACCCCTTTGCTGAACTCAATCTTGATCATATACAGCCAATCGGGGTAGCCATCACCTCGATGACCAAATCCTCCCTGGAGGGATCAGGGCTGGAGAACAAAGAGATGCTTCGCAGCAAAAACATGTTTGCACTCGGTATTGTTTGCTGGCTCTTCAACCGTCCCCTGGAGATTGCAGACAAACTGCTTGAACAGAAGTTCTCCAGGAAACCGAAACTGGTGGATGCAAACATCAAGGCACTTACCGATGGTTATAACTACGGCAACAACATACACCTCACAGCCTCGACCTATCGGATCGATCCGATTGAATCAGGCAAGGGTTTTTATACGGATGTAAACGGAAATACGGCCACTGCCTACGGGTTGATCGCAGCTGCTGAAAAAGCAGGTGTACAGTTGTTCCTCGGCTCCTACCCCATCACACCCGCAACAGATATCCTGCAGGAGCTGGTGAAAAGAAAAGATTTCGGCGTGAAAGCCCTCCAGATGGAAGATGAGATTGCGGGTATCACCTCCTCTCTCGGTGCAAGTTTTGCCGGCTGCCTGGCAGCAACCTCCACATCGGGACCCGGGCTGGCGCTTAAGAGCGAGGCACTGGGACTGGCAGTGATGACTGAGCTGCCGCTGGTAGTGATTGATGTACAGCGCAGCGGCCCTTCTACCGGCATGCCTACCAAGAGTGAGCAGACCGACCTCAACCAGGCCTTGTATGGGCGCAACGGAGAAAGTCCGCTTGTTGTGATAGCGGCTGCCTCACCTACCGATTGTTTTGAGACTGCCTTCGAATCTTCCAGGTTAGCACTTGAACATATGACACCCGTGATTCTGCTGACCGACGGTTATATAGCCAACGGCTCATCAGCCTGGAAGATACCGGACATGCGTGATTATCCCGACATCAAACCGCCCTATGTTCAGAACCATTTCAACGGAGACGCGGGAGAGTGGAAACCTTTCCTTCGCGATGAAAAAACGCTTGTAAGATACTGGGGTATACCCGGCACACCTAACTATATGCACCGGATCGGCGGTCTGGAAAAAGATCAGTTCACGGGTGTGATCTCATCGAATCCCGAGAACCACCAGCAAATGGTGAATATCCGCAAACAGAAGATTCAGAATATCGCCGGCTTCATTCCTGAGCAGGAGCTCACAGGAGATAAAGATGCCGACACACTGATTGTGGGATGGGGCGGCACCTATGGTCATCTGCTGGAGGCAACACTCCGCATCCTTGCCGATGGAAAGAAAATCGCATTCACCCACTTCAGATATATCTCTCCGCTGCCAAAGAACAGCTACAATCTGCTGAAGAACTTTAAAAGAGTTATCGTAGCGGAACAGAACAATGGTCAGTTTGCCGATTATCTGAGCAGTGAGTTCCCGGATCTGAAAAATATCCGGAAGTTCAACAGGGTGGAAGGCCAGCCATTCAAGGTGAGCGAGCTGATTGAAGAATTCACAAAAACAATGGAAGGTAAATAAGCATGGAAGCAACAGAAATAAAATATCAGAAACATCTCGCAAAAGATTACAAGAGTGAAAACGCCGTACGCTGGTGTCCCGGTTGTGGCGACTATGCCATCCTGACCTGTCTTCACAAGGCCCTGGCGGAGCTGAATCTTGAACCACATGATACTGCTGTCATTTCCGGCATTGGCTGTTCATCGCGATTACCCTATTACATGAACACATACGGATTTCACAGTATTCACGGGCGTGCGACAGCGATTGCCACGGGTGTGAAAGTGGCGAACCCGGCTCTGAGTGTATGGGTTGCTACCGGTGACGGTGACTCGCTGGCTATCGGAGGGAATCATTTCATCCATGCTATCCGTCGCAACGTGGACATCAATATTATACTTTTCAACAATAAGATCTACGGACTCACAAAAGGGCAGTACTCACCCACCTCCTCAAGAGGTTTCGTCTCCAAGTCATCACCCTATGGAACGATAGAAGATCCGTTCCGTCCGGCAGAGCTGTGCTTCGGTGCCAGAGGTACCTTCTTCGCACGCGCCATTGATGTGGACATGAAGAATCAGGTGGAGGTGATGGTGGAAGCTGCACGCCACAAAGGCACTTCAGTGATTGAAGTGCTGCAGAACTGTGTGATTTTCAATGATGGCATTCACAACAAAATAAGTGACCGCTCCTGGAAAGCCGATAACACCGTTACACTGAAGCAGGGGGAGAAAATGCTTTACGGCAAGGAGAATGACAAGGGGATTGTGCTGGATGGATGGAACCTTAAAGGAGTCACTATCGGTGAAGATGGATACACGCTGGACGATGTGCTGGTACATGATGCCACCACCAGGGATAACACCCTGCATCTGAAACTCGCCCTGATGGAGAGTACCGACGGTCTTCCGGTGGCCCTTGGAGTGATCCGCAATGTGGATGAACCTAGTTACGAAAGAGATTATGAAAAGCAGATTGAGGAGGCACAAAAGAACGCTCCCAGAAAATCATTTACTGAGTTCCTGTTAAAATCCTCCAATGTCTGGGAGGTAAAATGATCTGATGAAAGTTGATTCAGGGGTTCGGCAAACCGTGGATTCAACCCGATAACCAACAAAAAAATCTGCTCACCAGTAAAATCTGAAAAATTACTGGTTGGCAGATTTTCTTCGTCTTATTTCTGCCTGTATCAGCCTCAGCTCACGGCTGGTCTGACCTTTAACGGATGAATTCTCTTCAGCACGACGGAACAGATAGGGCATCATCGTTTTCACTTCACCATAGGGCAGATACTTTGCCACATTAAAATTCTGTTCTGCCAGATTGTAGGTGATATGATCGCTCATCCCGTAGAGCTGGGAGAAGTAGATACCGGGATGGTTTCTCGCCAATCCCGATGTATCAATCAGGTCTGCAAGTAACTGCGTGCTATATTCATTGTGTGTGGCAACCATAAAATCGATGGTAGCATGGTGATCCATAAAATAACGGATAATTTCATCAAAATCGTGATCTGTCGCCTCTTTATCGGGTTGTATGGGAGATGGATATCCCTTCTCCGCGGCGCGTGCACGTTCTTTCTCCATGTAGGCACCGCGGACGATCTTCAGGCCAAATTTGAATCCTCCTGTCAACGCCATCTGATGATGCACTTTTATACGCTCAATGCTGTCGTGACGGTACATCTGGTAGGTGTTCTGCACGATAGCCCTCTCTTTGTTATACCTCGCCATCAGTTTCATTACCAGCTCGTCCAGCACAGGTTGTATCCATGTCTCCTCTGCATCGATCAGTACCGGTACATTTAAGTCATGTCCGCGTCTGAAAATTGAATCGACTCTCTCTTCCACGCGGCTGTATGCAGCTTTCTCTTCTTCTGTGAGGGGTTGTTTTTCGCTTACCTTCACCAAAAGGTCAAAACGTGCAATACCTGTGATCTTAAACGCACTGAAAGGCACACTTCCATTTTTATCTGCAAATTCAACAGTACGGATTACCTCACGGCAAGTCTTATCGAACACCTCATCCGATCCCTCTCCTTCGAGTGCATAATCCAGTATAGACATTACATTGCGTTTTGCCAGCTTTTCAATCGTTTTACTGCAATCTTCAATGGACACTCCACCCACGAAATGACGATAAATCGTACGCCGCAAAATAGATTTTACCGGAAAATGCATTGCAAAGGCAAAACTGACCAGGTGCTTGCCTATTTTCACCATAATCCGGTTATTCATCACCTTGAACAGTTGATATGCCTCCCGGAGGCTTGCATTGGATTGGTCCCGAAATGCGATCTCAACATTGCTGAAATCGATAGAGTTGGTTTTTTCTGGTAGCATGCGTTTTTGTAAAAGTATTCAGATATAGCACAAAAATAGGAAAAAATTTATTCTGTTATACATTACAACAAATAAAAGCGAGGGAGCAGATACAACAACACCATTTTTCGATACAAAACTTTCCGGCAGCGTGCGATAATCAAACATTTTTTTGGTAAGTTTGTATCATTAAAAAAAGAAGTAAACCACACATAAAACATTTTAATTTATGCCCAAAGGAGTCTTTAAAGTACCTGATGTAAAAAATGAACCCGTAAAGAGCTATGCTCCGGGATCACCCGAAAGGGAAGCGCTGAAACTGAAGTTGAAAGAACTCAATAACGGGGGGCTCGACCTGCCGATGATCATTGACGGGAAAGAGGTGCGTACAGGCAATCAGATGGATATCCGTCCTCCGCACGATCACCATCATCTCCTGGGACATTATCACCAGGGCGACCAATCGCACGTGCAGATGGCCATAGATGCCGCTCTCAGAGCCAAGCCAGCATGGGAGGCTATGCATTGGGAGAGCCGTGCAGCCATCTTCCTGAAAGCCGCAGAGCTGATTGCAGGACCCTACCGTGCCGAGTTTAACGCTGTGACCATGATTGGCCAATCGAAGAACGCCTTCCAGTCGGAAATCGATGCGGTATGCGAGCTGGTTGATTTCTACCGCTACAACGTGAAGAACATGATGGAGATTTATGCGATGCAACCCAACTCCTCTCCCGGAATATGGAACCGTATGGTTTGGCGTCCGCTCGAAGGGTTCATCTTCGCACTTACACCGTTCAACTTCACCTCTATTGCGGGCAACCTGGGAGGTGCGCCCGCGCTGATGGGTAACACCGTGGTATGGAAACCATCCAAAACAGCTGTCTACTCAGCTCACTTCATCATGAAGATATTGAAGGAGGCAGGGTTGCCCGATGGTGTGATCAATCTGGTTTACGTGGGAGGAAGAGAAGCCGCCGATGTGGTTTTCAACCACCGTGATTTCGCAGGATTGCATTTCACCGGTTCAACAGCCGTTTTCAATGGTATGTGGAAAACGATTGCAGGAAATATCCCAAAATACAAATCCTATCCCCGCATCGTAGGTGAGACCGGCGGAAAAGACTATATCCTTGCCGATGAAACGGCCAACGCAAAACAGATAGCGACAGCCATCACCCGTGGTGCGTTTGAATATCAGGGACAGAAATGCTCGGCTGCATCCCGTGCATACATCCCTCTGAATCTATGGGATGATGTAAAGAAATTCGTGATTGATGATCTTGCAAAGATCAAAACAGGCGTAGTAGAAGATTTCAGCAATTTCGTGAATGCCGTGATCGATGAAGAGTCGTTCGATAAACTGGCAAAAGTGATTGATGATGCCAAACACTCTCCCGATGCAGATATCGTCTGTGGCGGCACCTGCGACAAATCGAAGGGATACTATATCCACCCCACAGTGATTCAGGCAAAGAAACCCGATTACGTCACGATGAAAGAAGAGCTTTTCGGCCCCATCATCACCATCTACGTCTACGACCCGGAGAAGCTGGATGAGACAATGGATATCATTGACACGACCACCGACTACGCTCTTACCGGAGCCATTTTCTCTGCCGACAGGGCGCGCATTGAGAAAATGACTGCCCGTCTTACACACACAGCGGGTAACTTCTATATCAACGACAAACCGACGGGTGCCGTGGTTGACCAGCAACCGTTCGGCGGTGGACGTGGTTCAGGCACCAACGACAAGGCCGGCTCCCTGTTCAATCTGCTGCGCTGGGTTTCACCGCAATGTATCAAAGAGACCTTCGTGCCTGCCACGGATTATATCTATCCCAATTTCCTGGAAGAATAACCGGAACGATTCGTAGTAGGAATAAGTTTCAGTAGACCTGTCATATTCAGTGACAGGTCTTTTTTTATACTCTTTACATCTGTTAAATCTACTTCAGCAAAAAACAATCTATCTTTGCAGTATGTTTATGCAGTTAACGGACATTCAGTATGCAGGATAAAAAAATAAATATTGCCGTCGACGGTTTCTCGTCGTGTGGCAAAAGCACGATCGCCAAGGGTCTGGCCAAACAATTGTTATACACCTATATAGACAGCGGGGCGATGTATCGCGCGGTGGCACTGTTCGCCATCCGTAATGGATGGATCAGCGATTCGGAGATAAATGAGGAGCAGTTGAGGCAGCATGTCGCCGATATACGCATCACCTTCAAGACCAATCAGCAAGGAGAACAGGAGACCTACCTCAACGGTGAGAACGTGGAAAATGATATCCGCACCCTCGAAGCAGCCAACGGCGCCAGCCGTGTGAGCACACTGGGATTCGTACGGAAAGCGCTGGTAGAACAACAGCAGTTGATGGGGAAAGAGAAGGGTGTGGTGATGGACGGCCGTGATATTGGAACGGTTGTTTTTCCGGAAGCAGAACTGAAGCTTTTCCTTACCGCCTCTCCCGAAATCAGGGCACAGCGACGGTTTGACGAGATGAAAGCCAAAGGCGAAAAACCTTCACTTGAAGATGTCCTGGCCAACGTGAAAGAGCGCGATCTTCGCGACACTACGCGTGAAGAGAGTCCATTACGCAAAGCCGATGACGCCCTCGAACTGGATAACTCTGCTATTGGTATAGAGGAACAGTTGCAATGGGCGATCGGGATGTTTAACAAAATCACAACAAAAGATGAACAAAATTGAAATAGACAGACAGTCCGGAACCTGTTTTGGAGTCGCAAAAGCGATTACCAGAGCAGAGGAGGAACTGAAAAAAGGAGGCTCTCTCTATTGCCTGGGGGACATTGTCCACAACAGCATTGAAGTGGAGCGCCTGGAGAAGATGGGATTGATCACTATCGATCATGAGCAGTTCCGGCAACTGAAAAATGTGCGGGTGCTGCTTCGTGCACATGGCGAACCACCCAGCACCTACGAGACAGCCAAAGAGAACAACATAGAGTTGATTGATGCCTCCTGCCCCGTGGTACTGGGACTGCAGAAGAAGATCAAGAAAAAATTCAATAAACGTGAGGACGATTCAGACCAGATCGTTATTTTCGGTAAGAAAGGGCATGCCGAAGTAAACGGTTTACTGGGACAGACAGATGAGTCGGCTATCGTCATCGAGAGCAAAGCGGAGATAGAGAGACTGGATTTCTCGAAAAACATCAGCCTTTTTTCACAGACTACCAAACCACTCGATGGCTTTCAGGAGATTGGAGAGATGATCAAAAACCGGATGAAAGATGGAGCCACTTTCAATTTTTATGATTCCATCTGTCGCCAGGTATCCAACCGCGTTCCTAACATACAGGAATTTGCGGAAAACCACGATCTCATCTTTTTCATCGCCGGAGAGAAAAGCTCCAACGGAAAAGTATTGTTTGCAGAGTGTAAAAAGAAGAACTCCAATTCACACTTCATCCATACACCTGAAGAGATTGACCCGACACTGCTCAGGGATAACATTAGCATCGGTATATGCGGTGCGACCTCCACACCAAAGTGGCAGATGGAAGCTGTCGCCGAAAACATTGAAAAACTGATGCCTCAGATGCACATTGAAAAAGCTGCTTTTTAAGCAGCTTTTTTTTGTGCCATCGTTAAAAAAACATATCTTTGCATCTTATTGTTTTTAAGGTTATCAGAGCAGATAACCAACATATTTTCAAAGATAAACTTCTCAATTATGAACTCAAATATTAAAAGCGTCGGCGTCCTCACCTCGGGAGGCGACGCGCCGGGTATGAATGCTGCCATTCGTGCTGTGACAAGAGCCGGAATCTCCAACGGCCTTCGTATGTACGGCATCTACAGAGGCTACAAAGGCCTCATATCCAATGAAATAGAAGAGTTTCAGACAAATAGCGTCAGCAATATCATTCAACAAGGTGGTACCATCCTGAAAACAGCCCGTTCTATGGAGTTTCTCACTGTGGAAGGACGGAGGATTGCATTTGAAAACATGCAGAAACATGGGATTGAGGCGCTTGTTGTTATCGGTGGTGACGGATCCCTTACTGGTGCCGGTATTTTTGCCAACGAGTATAACATCCCCGTGGTGGGACTTCCCGGGACGATAGACAATGACCTTAACGGAACAGATACAACCATTGGCTATGACACTGCATTAAACACCATCATGCAGGCAATGGACAAAATACGTGACACGGCTACCTCCCATGAGCGGCTCTTTTTTGTTGAGGTGATGGGCCGCAACTGCGGTTATCTGGCGCTCAACAGTGCCATTGCTTCAGGAGCAGAAGCAGCCATCATTCCCGAAATAAGCATAGAAAAAGACCAGTTAGGGGAGTTGATTGAGCAGGGTTTCCGAAAATCAAAAAGCAGCAGCATGGTTCTTGTCACTGAGAGCGAAGTAACGGGTGGTGCCATGAAGCTGGCAGAACGCGTGAAAAAAGAGTATCCCCAGTACGATGTACGTGTTTCCATTCTCGGGCATCTGCAGCGTGGCGGCTCCCCCACAGCACAGGACCGTATACTGGCCAGCCGTATGGGTATAGCAGCCATTCAGGCTTTGCTGGAATATCAGCGAAACGTGATGATCGGCATCCGCGAAAATGAAATAGATTACGTTCCTTTTCAGAAAGCGATTAAAAAGGATCGGGAAATTAGTGAGGAATTGCTGGAAGTGCTGCGAATATCGTCCATTTAATGATGATCACCACCTCCCTTTTCAACAACAAATAATTATCCTCATTTTATTCTTTTTTTCAAATTGAAAGAGGTACTTTTGTAGCTTAAACCAAAATAATCATTTATAAATATATATGGAAATAACACACATTGAACACATTGGAATTGCAGTAAAGAGCATTGAGGAACAACTCCCTTACTATGAGGGCGTTCTGGGATTAAAATGCTATAACGTTGAGACTGTAGAAGATCAGAAAGTTAAAACAGCTTTTTTCAAAATCGGACAAACCAAAATTGAGCTGCTTGAACCAACAAGTGAAGAGAGCACCATCGCCAAATTTATTGAAAAAAGAGGTGAAGGGATCCATCACATTGCCTACGCAACGAAAGATGTGAATGAAGCGCTAAAGGAAGTGGAATCGAAAGGTGTACGTCTGATAGACCAACAGGCACGTGGTGGTGCTGAGGGATTAAGCATTGCCTTCCTTCACCCGAAATCAACCGGCAGTGTACTTACTGAGCTTTGCGAACATCCCGAATAAAAAGTACCATAGCTTTTACACCAATCTGTCTGAAATAAACAACCATTATAAACAAATTTGATATATGAGCAACCAACTCGAAAAAGTAAAAGAGCTTATTCAACTACGTGAGAAAGCTCGCCTGGGTGGTGGAGAAAGAAGAATTGAATCGCAACACCTGAAAGGAAAATACACAGCACGCGAACGTATTGCCATGCTTCTTGATGAAGGAAGCTTCGAAGAGTATGATATGTTCGTGGAACATCGTTCACATAACTTCGGAATGGAAAAAACAAAATACCTTGGTGACGGTGTTGTCACAGGTTATGGTACCATTGAAGGGCGTCTGATCTATGTTTTTGCTCAGGACTTCACTGTCTCAGGAGGATCACTCTCTGAGATGCACGCACAGAAAATATGCAAGGTGATGGACCAGGCTATGCTTATGGGTGCACCGCTGATCGGCATCAACGACTCAGGTGGTGCCCGCATTCAGGAAGGGATCAATGCCCTTGCCGGTTATGCTGAAATCTTCCAGCGCAACATCCTGGCATCGGGTGTGATTCCGCAGATTTCGGGGATCTTCGGTCCATGTGCCGGTGGGGCAGTATACTCACCCGCACTCACCGATTTCATCATCATGACACAGGGAACATCCTATATGTTCCTTACCGGTCCTAAAGTAGTGAAGAAGGTTACCGGTGAAGATGTGACACAGGAGCAACTGGGAGGTGCAGCGGTACACTCCTCCAAGTCGGGCGTTTCACAGTTCCAGGTTCAAACGGAAGAAGACGGCATGAAGCTTATCCGCAAGCTGCTCAGCTTCATCCCTCAGAACAATCTGGAGGAGGCTCCCTTGCATCCCAACGATGATCCTATAGACCGTCTGGAAGACGGACTGAATGAGATTATCCCCGACAGCCCAACCAAACCATACGACATGTATGAAGTGATCGGCTCTGTGATCGACAACGGAGAGTTTCTGGAAGTGCATGCCGATTATGCAAAAAATATCATTGTCGGTTTTGCCCGCTTCAACGGTCAATCGGTAGGTATCGTTGCCAACCAGCCCAAATTCCTTGCCGGTGTGCTCGATATCAATGCTTCACGCAAGGCTGCCCGCTTTGTTCGTTTCTGTGATGCATTCAACATCCCCCTCGTGACACTGGTAGATGTTCCCGGCTTCCTCCCGGGTACAGGGCAGGAATATGGAGGTGTGATCACTCATGGTGCCAAGTTGCTCTACGCCTATGGTGAAGCGACTGTACCGAAAGTGACCGTCACACTGCGTAAGTCATACGGAGGAGCACATATCGTGATGAGCTGCAAGCAGCTGCGTGGTGATATCAACTACGCATGGCCAACGGCTGAGATTGCCGTCATGGGTGCTGACGGAGCCGTGGAGGTCCTCTACAGCAAGGAGATTGCCGCGGAGAAAGATCCTGAAAAATTGGCTCTGCTGGTGGATGAGAAAAAGAAAGAGTACAATGATCTGTTCACCAACCCTTATGTTGCGGCCAGCAACGGGTATATCGACGATGTGATTGAACCGCGTAACACACGCTTCCGCGTGATTCGTGCTTTACAGCAGCTGCAGACAAAGAAACAGCAGAACCCGCCAAAAAAGCATGATAATTTACCCCTTTAAATGCAGATGAACATGAGATATATAAAACAGTTATTGTTTCTTTTCATCACTGTAGTGGCGTTCACTGCCTGCTCCTCCGACATTGAGAGTACCGACTGGGTAATCAACGAGGTGATGGTGGTGAATGAGACCAACTTTGTGGATGATTTCGGACAAAGGAACGGATGGATTGAGATTTACAACAATACGGCGAAAACGCTGGATCTGGGAGGACGCTATCTGACCAATGACCCTGACAATCCGACAAAATATGCGATTCCCCGCGGTGACATCCTTACAAGCATCAAACCACATCAGCATGCGCTCTTTTTCGCAGATGAGATGCCCTTTAACGGCACCTTTCATCTCAACTTCAGGCTTGATCCCACCAAAGAGAATTATATCGCGCTGTATGACAACGACGGCAAAACGCTGCTGGATGAGATTACGATTCCGGCAGGAATTGCAGCCGATCAGACATACGGCTTCGCACAAGACGGAGTTAAGTATGACGAGCAGGGTAACCTCCTCGCCACGAATCTGAAAAGGGTCACACCCAGCAGCAACAATGCAGTGCTGGAAGAAAACCCCAAGATCAAGGCACTCGCGGTGAGTGACCCCTGGGGAGGAATGATAACAATCACCTCCATGCTTGTGGTATTTGGAGGGTTGATACTATTGTTCCTGGCTTTCAGGCTTTCGGGATCGATCGCTAAGCGCATGACACAAAGGAAAGTGGCCCAAAGCGGCACACTCTCCGCGGTAAGAAGCCATTCTCACCTTTCAGGGGAGGTACTGGCTGCCATATCTGCTGCGATCAATGAACTGAAAGAGGATCAGCATGATATTGAATCCACTATTCTCACCATCAATCAGGTGAAGAGAAACTTCTCGCCATGGAGCACGAAGAGACAATCGTTAAGAGAATTACCCCGATAATCATATAAACAGGAAATAACATTGAATTTTGTATGAAACGAGCATGCATTACGAAGTAATCCACGTAGTCAATAAAGCGAGATCCATGCACAATGATGTAAAAAATAATTTAATCGTATGAAAGAATTTAATTATAAAATCAACGGTACACCCTACAGAGTTGTAGTGACAAAATCAGACGCTGATTTTGTGGAACTGGAAGTAAACGGAACTCCCTTCACCGTTGAACTGTCACAGAAAAAGAAGAAAGCATTATCTGGTGTTAAACGCCCAAGCAGTGCTTCTTCACCCACACCACAATCAGCATCCACACCCCTGGTTACCAGACCATCCGGATCCACGAGCAAAAGTTCGTTGCAATCACCCCTGCCGGGTGTAATACTGGATCTTCGCTGCAAAGTAGGTGACACGGTGAAAAAAGGTCAGACGCTGATGATACTTGAAGCAATGAAGATGGAGAACAATATTCTGGCCAACAAAAATGGCAAAGTAACTGAAGTTCTTGTTCAGAAAGGAGATTCGGTTCTCGAGGGGGCTGATCTTGTTGTAATCGAATAAAACCCGGAAACAAAACATGAATACATTATTATCATTGACTGACAACTTACGCACATTCTGGAGCTATACGGGGTTCTACAACGCCGAGATCGGACATATCATCATGATCCTGATAGGCTTGGTATTTATTTATCTTGCCATCACAAAGGAATATGAACCCCTTTTGTTGATCCCCATCGGTTTTGGTATCCTGATCGGAAATATTCCGTTCAATGAGGCTGCCAACCTGCAAGTGGGTATCTACGAAGAGGGATCGGTATTCAATATCCTTTATCAGGGTGTGGTGAAAGGATGGTATCCACCGCTCATTTTCCTGGGTATTGGCGCTATGACCGACTTTTCTGCCCTGATTGCCAATCCCAAACTGATTCTGATTGGTGCCGCGGCACAGTTTGGTATTTTTGGCGCTTACATCATTGCACTGCAAATGGGTTTTGCACCGAACGAAGCCGGTGCGATCGGTATCATCGGGGGTGCTGACGGCCCTACGGCGATCTTCCTCACCTCTAAGCTCGCTCCTCACCTGCTGGGTGCGGTAGCCATCTCTGCATACTCTTATATGGCACTGGTACCGGTAATTCAGCCACCGTTCATGCGGTTGCTCACAACACCGCAAGAACGGGTCATCAAGATGAAGACGCCACGCGTGGTATCACAGACCGAGAAGATTATGTTCCCCATCATGGGACTGTTAATGACTGCTTTCCTTGTGCCGTCAGGTCTGGCGCTGCTGGGGATGCTCTTCTTTGGTAATCTGCTGAAGGAGTCAGGTGTCACCCGTCGTCTGGCCGAGACTGCCCGCGGCCCCTTGGTAGACACCATCACCATCCTGCTGGGATTAACCGTGGGAGCTTCCACCCAGGCAACCACATTCCTCCGTGTAGAATCGGTAAAAATATTTGCCATCGGTGCGCTTTCGTTTGTGATTGCAACATGTACAGGTATCCTGTTTGTGAAACTGATGAATCTCTTTTTGAAGAAAGGGGATAAAATTAATCCGCTCGTTGGTAATGCAGGTGTTTCTGCCGTTCCCGATGCAGCTCGTATTTCACAGACTACCGGATTGGAATACGATCCAAGCAACTACCTGCTCATGCATGCCATGGGGCCGAATGTGGCAGGCGTTATCGGCTCTGCCGTGGCAGCCGGTATCATGCTTGGCTTCCTCTATTGATAACATAAAAAATCGTCTTAGCAATGGGCCTGGAACAATTGTTGCCTGCCATTGCAGGCATGACGTGGCAATCTCTGGTGATGATAGGTGTGGGTCTTACCCTCATCTATCTTGCCATTGCCAGAAATTACGAACCGACGCTGTTGTTACCCATAGGGTTTGGTGCCATCCTGGTCAACATCCCATTGTCGTCGGCAATTACACAGATTGACCCTGCCACGGGTCAGGCGGTGGAGGGAGTGCTCAATGTCTTTTTTGATGCAGGGATTGCCACGGAGATCTTTCCCCTGCTTATCTTCATCGCCATCGGGGCTATGATCGATTTCTCACCCCTGTTCCGGAATCCCTCGCTATTACTGTTCGGTGCGGCAGCTCAGCTGGGCATCTTCCTTACAATGATGTTTGCTTCACTGTTGGGATACGACCTGAGAGAGGCTGCCTCCATCGGTATCATCGGTGCGGCAGACGGCCCCACCTCCATCATTGTTGCCTCACGGTTTGCCCCTAACCTACTGGGACCGATATCAGTGGCAGCCTACTCCTATATGGCGCTCGTACCTATCATCCAGCCACCTGTGATCCGGCTGCTCACCTCGAGAAGAGAACGGTTGATACGTATGAGCAGCGGTTCTGCAAGGAAGATATCGAAGAAAGCGCTTATTTTATTCCCCATTGCGGTGACGATTGTTGCCGGAATTATAGCACCCTCCTCCCTGGCGTTGATCGGTTTCCTGATGTTTGGCAACCTGGTGCGTGAGTGCGGTGTACTGAACAAACTCTCACTCTCGGCACAGAACGAGCTGGCGAGCCTTGTCACGCTGCTGCTCGGTATCACTATTGCCAGCACGATGACGGCTGATCGCTTTATCCGTGTGGATACCCTTATCATTATTGCTCTCGGTTTGTTCGCATTTGTCCTGGATACATTCGGCGGTGTGATCTTCGCCAAGTTCCTCAATCTCTTCCGCAAGGAGGGGAATAAACTGAACCCGATGATCGGAGCATGTGGTATTTCGGCATTCCCCATGTCGGCACGGGTGATTCATCAGATGGGCTTGAAAGAGGATCCCTACAATTACCTGCTGATGCCAGCCATAAGCGCTAACGTAGGTGGACAGATCGGCTCGGTGGTGGCCGGAGGTATCATACTGACACTGGTCCCATTTTTCGCATAAATTAAGACAGGATGACAGCAACAGTAGAAAAAGCACTGCTTATTGCAGGAATCGGGATGGTAGGAATATTTGTCTTCATGGCGCTGTTCTACCTGCTCATACTCGCGCTTGACCGATTCCTGCCCTTCCATGAAGAGACGCCAGCAGAAGAACTGAGTGAAGATTCCATAACGGACGAAGAGGAATAGTTATCCTCGGCGACTAAGCATCCGGCACAAACAAAAAAAGCGGACCCGGATGGGCACGCTTTTTCAGTTCATCTACCGGAGGAGTGTAACCTATCTGTACTGTTTTCTTACATCCGCACCCCACATCAGCTTATCGCGAAGTGTTTCGTAGAAGGTGTGACCGACTCTTTTCACCACACGCAGTGTGTAATCGGCTTTTCTTATCTCAATACTAACCGACTCATCCAGAACGCGTGACTGACCATCGACAGAGACCAGAAACATATGACTGCGGCTTTCCACTTTCAGCGAAATCAGACTGGCGTCATCCACGATTAACGACCGTGAAGTCAGATTGTGTGGAGCAATGGCAGAGAGTATCATACTGGGTGTGGTAGGCGCAAGGATAGAACCGCCGATACTGAGCGAGTAGGCTGTTGATCCTGAAGGTGTGGCAACCACCAGTCCATCGGCCTGATAGGAGGTCAGATAGTCATTGTTGATATAGGCATGAATGGAAAGCATCGATGCTGTATCCTGTTTCAGTATGGCTATCTCATTCAACGCATGCGCATTGAAGTTTTCTGGAGGAAAGGTTTCATCAGTGATCATCTTCAGCAGTGAGCGCTCTTCCACCCTGTAATCACCTTTCATCACCTCCTGCAGTGTCTCGTCCACATCGGAATAGTTGATTGCCGCGAGAAATCCGAGGCGTCCGGTGTTAATACCCAGCACCGGTATGCCGGAATCGCCCACAGTTGCAGAAGTACGGAGGAAAGTGCCATCACCGCCAACACTCACAACCATATCAACCGAAGGTAATAATTCCACCAGTTCACAAAGGGGTGCGACCCTTTGCTGTATATATCCGGGCAGCGTTAAGAAAAAACTCTCAGGCAGACAGAGCTCACCACCATGTCTTTTAATGGCATCACATACCCCGAATATTTGTTCTTCTGATTTCACCGTCCTGTCGGGGAACATACTTCCGAATAGAGCAAACTTCATCCGTTTATAACCTTTACATTACGATGCATCACATATCAAGGTAATACATCAATTCATCCAATCGTTCCTTCTGCGTGTCGGTCACTTCACCTTCCCGCATAAAGTAATACAGTACATTGTAACTGAACCGTTCAAAGCTTCTTAAAACAGCTGTCAGATCATCCACGTCGAGCTTCAAAGATACCAGCAGCAGGGAGCCACCGGTGATGGGCATCACTGAAAGAGCCATCACATGGGCATTATTGCTCTCAACGATCCGGGCAATTTCGGTGAGCGTATAATCTTTTAAAGGTATTTCAAGAATGATAAGGGAATTCTCCGATTCAGATAACTCCGTGAATTGTTCCGGAGTAATTTGGGAATTAAACCTTTCCACCTGATTTTTGATAAATTCTTTGGCCGACATTGCGCAAAACGGTTAATTCGTATTACTTTTGTACTGAATTTTATGATGGTGATTCTGTGTCCCGCAAACAGACAATATTTGTTCTGCGCCTGCTTAACAGAATCGTTGCTTTTACAAAGATGGTAAAATTTTGTGTATTTGAACTTCACTGCGGAGTTTTTATTTTTTCTTCAGCAAAATTACCAGGTGATTTCACCTCTTTGTAACATACAGAACAAACAGAGTGAAACAAAATTATGACAAAGCTAAGTGTAAATGTAAACAAGGTAGCTACGCTGCGTAACGCACGCGGAGGTAACATCCCCGATGTGGCACAGGTAGCTACTGACTGCCAGCTTTTCGGTGCTGACGGAATCACCGTGCACCCTCGTCCCGATCAGAGACATATTCGTTACAGCGATGTCTTTGATCTGCAGGCGAAAGTGTACACAGAATTCAATATTGAGGGTAACCCGACTGATGAATTTCTCTCCCTCATCCGGAAAATAAGACCCACGCAGGTGACGCTGGTACCCGATGCACATGATGCCATCACCTCCGATGCCGGCTGGGATACCATCACCCACAAGGATTATCTGACAGATATTGTCAGCGAGTTCCAGTCGATGGGTGTCCGCACTTCTATCTTCGTGGATGCCAATCCCGAGATGATTCGTATGGCCTCACAGATCGGCACCGACCGCATCGAGTTATATACAGGCCCTTACGCGGAGCAGTTTCATATTAACAGGGAAAAGGCCGTTGCTCCATTTGTAGAAGCAGCCACCCTGGCGAAGAACCTTGGACTGGGAGTGAATGCGGGGCATGACCTGAACCTGGACAACCTCCCCTGGATTTTCATGCATATCCCCTGGTTAAAAGAGGTATCCATCGGACATTCCCTGATCAGCGATGCGCTCTACCTGGGATTAAAAGAAACAATAAAAGCATATAAAAATTGTTTAAAAGAACCTCAGGCTGAGGTTTGACAATTCAAATTATCTATCTTTATCAATCAACAAACGGAACAGAAAAATTGGCACACGTACGGTATGCAACGAGCAGGAGAATTGTGATCACACAGAAACATGCATGTTGTGCTTTGCAAACGCCGTAAAGTTAAAAATTAATATAATCGTATGAATCTATTGCAAATACCCTCGCCGGCAGACAGTGCACAGGCAATCTACAACACAATTCAGCAAACAGCAACAGCTGAAGCGGAGTCTGTAACAATGAATGCGTTCGACCTGGCGCTGAAGGGAGGTTGGATCATGATTGTGTTGCTCATCCTTCTCATGATGACCATTTACGTACTGATTGAAAGGACGCTGGTGATCAACAAGGCAGGCAAAGAGGATAACTCTTTCATGAATCGTATCAAGGATTACATCCACGACGGGAAGATTGATGCTGCCATCGCTCTTTGCCGCCATACCGACACCCCTTCAGCCCGCATGGTTGAAAAAGGCATCTCACGCCTGGGGAGACCCACGACAGATGTGATGTCAGCCATTGAGAATCAGGGTAACATTGAAATATCAAAACTGGAAAAAGGAATACCCGTATTGGCAACTGCTGCTTCAGGTGCACCCATGATCGGTTTTCTGGGAACAGTTACCGGCATGGTGAAAGCTTTTATGAGCATGGCCAGTGCCGGGGCAAACGTGGATGTGAACATTCTCTCTACCGGTATCTACGAAGCGCTGGTGACGACCGTGGGAGGGCTTATTGTCGGGATCATAGCCCTGTTTGCATACAATTACCTTACAACACGTATCAAGGGGATTGTAAACAAGCTTGAAATGAGAATTATGGAATTCATGGATATCCTGAATGAACCGGCGGCATAAACCATATTCGCAGATTGAACGATTTACCGGTTTGTTGATTGAACAACAGCGTCATCGAATCACCGAATCTTCAGATCACTAAATCAGAAAATTATGGCATTAAAACAACGATTTAATATAGAATCCATTTTCAGCATGGCGTCGATGACGGATGTGATATTCCTGTTATTGATCTTCTTCATGATCACATCGACCATTGTTGTACCTAACGCCATACAGGTGTTACTGCCCAGGTCACAGCAACAGGCACAGGCAAAACCCATCACTCGTGTAACCATTGACAAAGAGCTCAATTATTATGTGGCGAACGCAAATGAAACAGAACGACAGGTACCATTCGAAGCAATCACGCCGTTTCTGCAGTCTGCATACACAGCCGACCCTGATATTTTCGTAGCGCTCTATGCCGATGAGACTGTTCCCTATAAGGAGATTGTCCGCATACTGGATATTGCCAACCAGAACAAGTTCAGGATGGTGTTGATGACAAGGCCCAATTAAGCGAATCACAAAATGGAGATAACCAGAGAAAAAATAGGAGGTATTGCAGGAACGATCATATTTACCGTATTGCTCCTGCTCATCCTTATATTCTCTTATTTTAAGCTGGCTGTTCCTCCCCAGGAGCTGGAAGGGATACCCGTCATGTTCGGCAGCTCGGACGATGCTTACGGCATCGTGGAAGCGCCGATGGAGGAGGTGACCCCCACCCCTGCCCAACAACCCGCCATCCCGGAATACGCGCCAAACGAACCGCTTATCACCCAGACCTCGGAGCCTACCATCGATGTGGAGGCACGGCGTGAAGAGGAACGACGTCAGGCGCAGCTGATAGCTGAACAACGCGCCCGTGAAGAGGCGGAGCGCCGCCGTCGTGAAGAGGAGGCCAGGAGAAGCGAGATCAACCAGCAGATGTCCGGTTTATTCGGCGAGAGCGCAGAGAGTCGCGGCAACACCGAGGGGAGCGGCACACAAGGTGTCACCACTGGGAATGCTACCCAGGGATCACCCAGCGGCAACGGTGGAATAGGCTCCTACGACCTGGGAGGACGAAGTCTCGGCAGCGGCGGGCTAGTGCAACCCAGATATACGGTGAACGATTATGGCACCGTTGTTGTCAACATCACCGTTGATCCTTCGGGAAATGTCATTCATGCAGACATCGGCCGCGGAACCAATACACCCAGCACCCCTCTGCGTAATGAGGCTCTCAGGGCTGCCCGCAACACCAAATTCAACAAGATCAATTCTACCAACAACCAGCAAGGAACGATCACTTATCGATTTAATCTCAATTAAATTAAAAACCGTCGTTATGAAGAAAGTAGCACTATTTTTAGCCAACGGATTTGAAGAAATTGAAGCGCTCGCTACTGTGGACATATTAAGAAGAGCGCAGATACCGGTTATCATGGTCTCTGTCTCCGATGAAACAGTGATCACCGGAGCACATGATATCAGGGTCATTGCTGAGACCCTTTTCAGTGAAACAGACTTCTCCGACGTGGAGGTCCTTCTGCTGCCGGGAGGGATGCCGGGAGCACAGCATCTCAATGAACATGAAGGTCTGAGGAGACTGATAAGAAAATATAACGACCGCGGCAACAGGATCGCGGCCATATGTGCCGCACCAATGGTGCTGGGAGGCCTTGGTCTGCTCAGCGGGAAGAACGCCACTTGTTATCCCGGTTTTGAAGAGAAGCTGACTGGTGCCAATGTGACCGGTGAGAAAGTGGTGGTCGACGGAAACATCACCACGGGCAGGGGTCCGGGGCTGGTTTTCGATTTTGCCCTCGAGCTGGTGGAACAAATTGCCGGAAAAGAGCGGCGCAAAGAGGTAGAGAAGGGACTGCTTCTCTGAAACTGAAGCTGCTTCTGCAGAGGTGTTCTGACTTAAAATTAATGGTGCAAAGAGTTGGTTATTAAGAAAAAACCAATTATCTTTGCACCACTTTTTTTTATACAACATAAAGTCTCACTTTTTAATTAAATTATCATTAACAACAAATGACTGAAAACCTAAAAAATGTAGCTCCTGTAGAAGAATTCGACTGGGCTGCTTATGCTGAAGGTGATCCCTACAGCAAAGAAAACAGAGAACAACTTACCGAAAGCTACGACAACACACTGAGTAAAATCAGTGACAAAGAGGTCGTAACCGGTATCGTATCCTCCATGAACAAACGCGAAGTGGTTGTAAATATTGGATACAAATCAGATGGTGTGGTATCGATGAACGAGTTCCGTTACAACCCTGATCTGAAAATTGGCGACGAAGTAGAGGTCTATATCGAAAGCCAGGAAGATAAAAAAGGACAACTGATCCTTTCACACAAAAAAGCCCGTGCATCACGTTCGTGGGATCGTGTCAATGCCGCGCTGGAAAACAACGAGATCATCAAGGGATACATCAAATGCCGTACGAAAGGCGGTATGATTGTGGATGTCTTCGGTATCGAAGCCTTCCTCCCGGGATCACAGATAGATGTGAAACCGATTCGCGATTATGATCTGTTTGTTGATAAAACAATGGAATTCAAGGTGGTGAAGATCAACCCTGAATACAAAAACGTGGTTGTTTCACACAAAGCACTGATCGAAGAAGAGCTGGAACAACAAAAGAAAGAGATTATCTCCAAACTCGAAAAGGGACAGGTGCTCGAAGGTGTGGTAAAGAACATCACATCCTATGGTGTGTTTGTCGACCTTGGCGGTGTAGACGGTCTCGTGCATATCACCGATCTTTCATGGGGACGCATTCAACACCCCGAAGAGGTTGTGAAGCTGGACGACAAGATCAACGTGGTTATCCTCGATTTCGACAACGAGAAAAAACGTATCGCTCTTGGTCTGAAACAACTGACTCCTCATCCATGGGATGCATTAAGTGAGACGCTGAAAGTGGGTGACATCATTAAAGGAAAAGTTGTTGTTATTGCCGATTACGGTGCATTTGTCGAAATCGCCCCGGGTGTGGAAGGATTGATTCACGTTTCTGAAATGAGCTGGACCCAACATCTTCACAGCGCACAAGATTTCATGACTGTGGGTGAAGAGGTAGAAGCAATGATTCTTACACTTGATCGTGACGATCGAAAAATGTCACTCGGCGTAAAACAACTGAAACCGGATCCATGGGAAAGCATTGAAGTGAAGTATCCGGTCGGAAGCACACATACCGCAACTGTACGTAACTTCACCAACTTCGGTGCTTTCGTCGAAATTGAAGAAGGAGTGGAAGGATTGATTCACATTTCTGACCTCTCATGGACGAAGAAGATCAAACATCCGAGTGAAGTAACAGAGCTTGCTGCACCTATACAGGTACAGGTACTCGACATCGATAAAGAGAACCGTCGTTTAAGTCTTGGACACAAGCAACTGGAAGAGAATCCGTGGGATGTGTTTGAAACCATCTTCACTGTTGGATCGATCCATGAGGGTACAATCGTAGAGTTGCTCGACAAGGGTGCTGTGATCTCTCTTCCCTATGGTGTGGAAGGGTTTGCTACTCCCAAACATCTGGTGAAAGAGGATAACTCTCAGGCACAGGTTGATGAGAAAATGCAATTCAAAGTGATTGAATTCAACAAGGATGCTAAACGTATCATAGTTTCTCACAGCCGTATCCATGAAGATATCACCGGTGATGATTCCAGGAGAAAAGGAAAACGTGGTGGCAAGAAAGAAGGAGGCAACGAGTCTCCGGCCGCTATCCCTGCAATGGAAAAAACCACTTTGGGAGATATCGAAGAGCTGGCTGCACTGAAAGAGAAGTTAGACAACCAAAAGGTGGAAGCTTTTAAAAAAGAGGCTGCCAAGACAGCTGAAGTGAAAGCTGACACTCCCGAAGCTGAAGTGAAGGCCGAAGCAAAAGCGGAAGCTGCAGATAAAGCTGCTGAAGTTAAAGCTGAGGCTGAAGCGAAAACCGAAACGAATGTGAAAGAGGATGATAAATCTGCTGAAACTGAAGTAAAGGAAGAGGTGATTGCTGAAGAAAAGCCCAAAGCTGCTAAAGCCAAGGCTAAGAAAGAAGATGCTGAAACATCGGAAGCAAAAGAGGATGACGCTTCTGCTGATACAGACGAGGCAGCGTCTGTAAATGACGAACCCAAGTAAAAAAATATTTTTTTACTACATAAATGTAAACTGCCTGGATAAACTTCCGGGCAGTTTTTTTGGTAAAAGAACTGGTATCCACGATGCGAACAGATTAATTTCACTAATTTTTTTATTGTACATGCATAATACGATGATTTTTTATGTAAGTTTGAAAAAAATATAATCCGGCACCTTTATGGATATGAGAGATAAAGAAGTAAACCGTCACAACAGAATAGTGAAAATTCCGAAAAGCAGATCCAACATAAATTGATTCAAAATAATCCAATTAAAAAAACCATCAGAAAATTATTTATGAATGAAGCTTGACAGGTCAATACCGGTCCCCTCACAACGAATAAACGTTATAGACGCCTTAAGGGGGTTTGCACTATTGGGAGTGATCCTGATGCATATGTTACAGTACTATGGTTATACCTCTCCGTTTACGCTGGAAGAGATTAAATTCCCGGGACTGGACATGATGATACGATGGTTTTCAAGCAGAGTGATTTCGGGTCGGTTCATTAACATATTCTCTTTCCTGTTCGGTCTGAGTTTTTTTATCCAGATGGATAGGGCATCAAAAAAAGGAATCGATTTTCGTGGCCGCTTTTTATGGAGAATGGCTTTACTTTTCGTGATCGGACTGGTTGGAAGTGCTTTCACCTATGTCGATATCCTAACCTTTTATGCGATATTTGGAGTGATCCTGGTTTTTCTTTATCCCTTAAAAAAATGGATTTTGTTTCTCATTGTCTGTTTCCTGCTGTCAGGAATTCCATATATGACAATCATTGGCTTCAACAATATAAGAATGGAACATACAACAACGGTGAACCCATCCCTTATGCCGGAACCATCAGATAAAGAAAGTATGGCCTCTACAGCTCCTGCTGAAAATGCGAGAGTCCCTGATTCCTCATTTTTTGAAACCGTTAAAGATAATCTAACCACCAAAACAATTGACAAACTACAGTTTCAGTTTGTTTTTACACCCCGCGGACATGCAACGCTTGCACTCTTTATTTTAGGTTTCATTGTAGGTCGTTTACGGTTTTTCGAGGAGGTTAATATTAGGCGAAAAAGGAATTTAAACCTTTTTGTTGGATTTCTGCTTGCATCCATCATCACTGAAGTGACGATCCATCTCATTCAGCCAAAATCACCGATTAACCTGATAGAGCATATAGCAAAAGGTATTGAGATCCCTTTTATTGAAATCATCACCATAAATTTGAAAGTTTTCGGCTCATTACTGCAATCAGGCACTTATGCTTTGGGTTTTATCATTTTATATCAAACCAGGGGTGTTGGTAAGTATCTTGATCTGCTGTCATCCTATGGAAGGATGGGCTTGACAAACTATGAAATACAAGGTGTTGTGGGAGCAATACTGTTTTCAACATGGGGATTCGGTGCCATCTTTGGCCGTTGGGGAGCAACAGAACTCTTTCTGTTTGGCTTAATTATATATACAACCCAGATTATTATCAGTAAGTGCTGGATGAAACATTTTTTGTATGGTCCCCTGGAGTGGCTTTGGCGCTCGGGTACTTACCTGAGATGGCAACCGATCAAAAGAAAATAGATCTGTACAGTACGTTTCTGCGATAGATCCCGATTAATAAATATGATTCACATGTTTTCAAATAACAAACCATATCGTGATTTTGCCGAGTACCTCTCGGTAAAATTCCCCTTCAAGGTGCAGAAGATATCCATCAACGCCGGCTTTACCTGCCCCAACCGTGACGGCAGCAAAGGACGGGGCGGATGTACCTATTGCAACAACCAGAGCTTCAGTCCGGGATACGGCAAGCCTGTTAAAACAATCACGGAGCAGATGGCCGACGGCATCAACTTCTTCTCGCACAAATACCCGGAGATGAAATACCTTGCTTATTTCCAGTCATACACCAACACCTATGACAGCCTGGAATCGCTGACCGATAAATATGAGGAGGCACTCGCCTATCCCGGGGTGGTGGGATTGATTGTGGGCACCCGCCCCGACTGCATGCCGGACGAGCTGCTTGATTATTTTGAAGCTCTCAGCAAAAAAATGTTTGTACTGCTGGAGTATGGGGTGGAGTCGACACTCAACAAAACACTGGAGAGGGTTAACAGACAACACAGCTACGAAGAATCGGCCGGGATGATACGCAGAACCGCTGAGAGAGATATCCCTGTGGGTGCTCATATGATCCTGGGGCTTCCGGGAGAGTCAGAGGAGGATATCTTACACCATGCCGACAGGCTGTCTCAGTTGCCGTTGACCACCCTCAAGCTGCATCAGCTGCAGATTATCAGATATACAGCCATGGCGAGGGAGTACAAGCTGTTGCCCGAATCTTTTTATCTCTACGGGCTGGATGAATATGTCGATCTGTGTGTCAGCTTCGCCGAACGTCTGAATCCGGATATTTACATTGAACGTTTCACCTCCCAGTCACCCAAAAGGTTGTTGGTTGCCCCCGATTGGGGATTGAAAAATTACGAGGTGACCGATAAGATCATCAAACGGTTCAGGGAGAGAGAGACCTGCCAGGGAACTGTTTATAACAGGGAAAAAGTTACAGGGTGATGCTATCGGTATGAAGCAGCTGTCATCATGGAACATACACGGTGATGAAGATTTGACCCGGATGAGATTTGTTACGGGTAGAAAAGTGATTTACATCCTGTAATTCCAGTTACGCTGAATGTATTTGCTTGTTTGCAGTACTTCAATCTCTGCAATTTCAGAAGGGTGCAGCACCGTCAGCTCTTCTGAACCCAACAGGTTGAGGAGCTCACGGGAGAAGAGATCAAAGAAGAGTTGCGTATCCGGGGCATCCCCGCTCATAGAGGATAGATAAGTGCGGATATTGATCACCGGGCTGGGGACTGAGGCGGTTGCTTTTTTTATCCTGTTCCTGTTGTCCGATGTCAGCGCCTTTTGCAGCATCTGCAGATTGGTATCATATAATAGGGTGCCGTGATGCAGCTCACGTCCTCTCGATATATGCGATGCTGTACCCGAAATCTTGTAGCCATCGAGCCAGAGATCTTTCCGCTTTCCAATTGTTACAGGTATATCCATTCTATGTAACACGTTCACGATAGGTTCCAGAAAGGCGGCACTCAGCGGTGCATCTCTCTTGTCACGGATAAATGCATAATTGAAATTTCCTCTGTCATGGTAAACTGCACCCCCACCCGACATCCGTCGTATGATGCGGATATTGTTGTCGATGCAGAAGTCGATATCGACCTCGTTGAGCACCGCCTGATTGGACCCAATGATCACACTCTGATCGTTCAGATAGAGGAACAGATAATCCTCTCCCATTTTGGAAAAAAGATACTCCTCTGCTGCCAGATTAAATGCAGAGGTGGTGGAAGTGGATACGATAATCTTCATAACTGCAAAATTAACAATAAAAACTGTTCTCTTCTCATTTAACATTAAATATCATTTAACATAGCTATAAAATCATTTTTCTCAGTCTTTCATGTTATTCCTCATTTATCTTTGTATCATGTAAAATCTAATATTTTTTAAACTTAACATTAAGTTAAATGACAGTTTGCATCTTCACTTAATTGAAATAGATCACAGTGAGCTTAAACGCAGGAACCATTCCTGTTCGTTTTATAGTAGATTCATAATATATGTCAAATTATTGAAACACATATCAATTGTAATTACTAATCTAAACAAATGAAAGAATGAGATGAAACAACAAAAATTAAATCTTAAGAGAGGAATTTTGCTCGCACTACTGTGCGCATTTTCCTTAAGTACCATTGCGCAAAACATAACCGTAAGAGGTAGTGTAGCAGATGAGTCCGGTGAGACGCTGGTAGGTGTGACCGTGCAGATACAGGGAACTGCCACCGGAACAGTAACTGATGTCGATGGTAATTTCATGATACCAAATGTACCTAGAAATGCTGTTTTGGAAGTATCCTATGTAGGGATGCAAACAGAGGTTATCCATGTAAACGGAAGAACACTGATTAATGTTGTGCTGACAGAGGATACAGAGATGCTGGAAGAGGTAGTGGTAGTAGGTTATGGCACAATGAGAAGGAGTGACCTGACCGGTGCTGTTGCGGTGGTATCGGCAGAAGAGCTTTCAACAAAACCTGTTACAAATGCTTTTGAAGCGTTACAGGGTAAAGTTGCCGGTGTGGACATTACATCTGCTCAGCGTCCCGGAGAATTGGGCTCTATCCGTATTCGCGGAAACCGCTCTCTGAACGCAACCAATAACCCACTCTACGTAGTGGATGGTGTGGTGTTGAGCTCCGGAGGTATTGAAAGTATCAACCCTCGGGATATTGAAAGTATTAATGTATTGAAAGATGCTTCATCTACTGCCATCTATGGTTCACGCGGTGCCAATGGTGTAATACTTGTCACAACCAAACGTGGTAAAGCAGGATCTCTTCAACTGAATTATTCAAGTACATTCACATACGAAAATATTCATGATCTGGCACCGGCAATGAACGCCAGTGATTATATCACCTGGCGGCGCTGGGCACACTACAATGCGAATCCATCTGAATTTGCACCGGGGAACCAGCCTTCGAAAGCACAGGATGAGACATTTTTCAGTGCACTGGATGAAACAGCTTACAACAATGTGATGAACGGTTGGTCCGGTGGTAGTTGGGATGGTTCGAGAGTGATCAACACCGACTGGACTGAGCTTGTGACACAAACAGGTGTAACACAGGAGCATACAATCAGCGCAGGTGGCGGGACTGACAGAATCAAATCGTTCTTTTCGCTCGGTTATCTCGACCAGGAAGGCACACAGATAGGACAATCCTATGACAGATACAATGCCACGATGTCGACTGATATCAATCCTACAA
>JAAYGM010000090.1 GCA_012727735.1 Bacteroidales bacterium
GGAAGCGCCAGCGGGTATTGCTTTCGGGTACCGTGAAGGCTATCTGCGTCTCACCCTTCTCGTTTGTCCTCAGCTGCGGAAGGAAAAAAGCGGTCTCATTGAAATTGCGGCGTACCTGAGGAGCAGACGCCTCAATATCTGCAGCCTGTGGTGACGGAGGCGCCTGCGTCGACTCAAGTGCAAATATTTCATCCGGGAATGCATCTTCCGCAACACTGTTTTCAGTCGCTACTCCTCTGATTTTCACTTTAGATGCACCGTATCCCACCACCATCACCTCTTCAAGATCCTTTGCATCAGCACTTCTGAACAACATCCGTGACCCGTGATAGAGTGAAAAACCGAACCAGTTGAACTGATCAAACTGAAATGGAGACACCTCTTTAGCCGGTAGATGAATATATCCACGTCCGTAAGCAAGCCAGAATGATCCGTCTGCTGTGAGCTCCATGCGTGAGTTATAGTTGTTGAAAGATGGGATGGCCAGGTTCCACCGATGTGACGGGTAGATATTATCCAGAGAGTAATCGTACATCGATGCCAGCACCTCAGCCTGTGAAGCATTTCCTTCGTGGTCGGTCACCGTGACACGCCACTCTTCGTCGGTTCCGGGACGGATCCTGTCACGGAAAACATTGAGCTTCACCTTCAGCTCTTTGTTCTCTTTCTCCGGCAGCAGATTCACCTTGTGTGCATAGAACTGCTCCTTTATCACATAGGTCAGCATGAGCGTAATCCCGTTTTTATATTCCGTTTTCCAGGGGAAGGAGAAGCGTCTGTTTTCATTGTTCAGCACCACCCACCTGCGCTCCAGGAGGCTGTTCCCCTGCCACAGTTCATACAGCACATTCACCTTGTCAGAAACACCGAGAATCACCTCTCCCTTTTTTTCAGGAGAGAGGAGAGTGTTCTTCTCAATCAGCCAGTTGTTTGTTTTGATGGGCGGATGTTTATCATCGTATGCGTAGAGGATGATATCCTTTTCTGCTTCAATGGTGTTACCCCTGTCGTCCTCCGACAGCAGCTTCACCCTGTATTTTCCGGAGGAGAGTGTGGAAAGCTGTTTACCGAGCAGCGGCTGTTCACCGCTGGTGAAATCACCCTGCGCCACCTGCCGCTGAATGGAATCGTTCTCAAGTAAAGAGAAAACCTGATAAGTACCCTTTGCCGTGATCTCTTTCCCGTCGAGGTTCTTTGCCGTGATGATGATCTTCTCACTGTCCTCTCTCTCACGGCGCTCCGGCATCTCCAGCTGCAGCATCATGGAGACATCCCCCACCGTAACGGAATAGTTACCCACCTGCGTCTCGCCGTTCAGGTCGGTGATGGTGGCTTCCACGTCGAAACTGTAGACTGAGCGTATGCCCTGCTCACCATCTCCTTTTTCGGGCGTAAACCGGATTTCGAACAGACCGTTCTCATCGGTCATCAGCGCTCCCTCGGCGAACTGATCAACCGACCCGCCCCAATGCCACCACCATGTCTGGCGGCGGGTAATGCGGTATTGCACAGTTGCGTGCTGCAGTTTGATCCCCGAAAAGGAGAGCGCCTTCCCCTTCAAAGTGATCTCCTCCCCGAAACGGTAGGTCTGATCAATTGTATCGAAGGTTACCTCAAAAGTGGGCCGCTTGTACTCTTCCACACGGAGGGATACCCTCCCCTGCTCGGTTTCAATCCTGAACATTCCCGGCAGGGGACCCTGCGGCAGCACAAACGCACCCGAGACAGAGCCGAAGGCATTGGTTTTTAACTTCTCCGTAGCTACCTCTCTGCCGTTGGCATCACGCAGCACAAAAGTCATCACTTTATCACTTACTATACTGTTTTTGCTCTTCTCCGCTTCAACAGCCACCGCCTTGAAGTATACGGTCTGTCCCGGCCGGTAGAGGCTGCGGTCGGTGAAAATGCTCACCCTCTCCCGCTTCTCCGACGCTCCTTCGGAGTAGTCATGCCAGTCAAAAGGGAGGCGGTTCAGCAATGAGCCCTTGTCATCTCCGGCAACAGCGTGGTAATAGA
>JAAYGM010000091.1 GCA_012727735.1 Bacteroidales bacterium
CGCACATCCTTCACACCTGAGTTGATCGCACTCAGCCTGTAAAAAGGAGCTTTCAGTGTGTTGGCGATAATATTGGCCAGGGTGGTCTTCCCCACCCCGGGAGGTCCCCAAAAGAGGATCGAAGGGATCCTTCCCGAATCTATCATACGGCGCAAAACAGCCCCCTTACCAACCAGATGGGCCTGGCCGATAAATTCGTCGAGATGTTGCGGACGTAACCGTTCAGCGAGAGGTGCACTCATAGAATTCTGGTTTAATGAACATATGCAAAGATAAAGAAATTATAAATAGGTTCGTTATTTTACAACGGTAACGGTAAACTGCGGTGCAGTAAAAAGCAGAAACAGCTTTAACCATCAGAGACAAAAAAGGTTATACTGTTCATAACGAAACAAATAACGATGAATCTTTTCTATGCTTTATTTTAATTGTATCTTTGCAACCGTAAAATCAAAAAGTAGAGTATGCAATTTGCCCCGTTACTGTCCCTCTTCGGGAATCTGGATCAACTGGACACTGTCCGGCTTAACTTCAATCAGGAGAGTGTCAACCTCATGAACATCGCGATCGCATTCATCATGTTTGGTGTGGCGTTGAGCATCAAGCCTAAGCATTTCAGAGCGGTGGCGCTCCGTCCCAAGCCGGTTGTGCTGGGAGTGATCTCGCAATACCTTCTTCTTCCCGCATTAACCTATCTGCTGGTGCTGATTATCAGGCCAAGCAACTCAGTAGCACTGGGGATGATACTGGTCTCAGCCTGTCCCGGAGGGAATGTATCGAACCTTATTTCAGCCATCTCCAAATCAAATATCACCGTGTCGGTGAGCCTGACAGGTATCACCACCATACTGAGCCTCTTCATGACTCCCTTCAATTTTG
The DNA here is from genome assembly GCA_012727735.1 of Bacteroidales bacterium. Lineage (GTDB taxonomy): Bacteria > Bacteroidota > Bacteroidia > Bacteroidales > Dysgonomonadaceae > Proteiniphilum. Next base: position 880 of record JAAYGM010000091.1, read on the forward strand.
CATTCTGGGGGGGCCTCTACGCAAAACATTCCCCTCTGCTGGTACCTATCACCATCGACCCCTTTGAGATGTTCCGCACTGTCTTCCTGATACTGGGTATCCCCGTTATCCTTGGGATGTTCGTGGGGATGAAGTTCCCCCGCTTCGCGAAAAAAGTGGATACCACGGTGCAGGCTGCCTCCATCATATTCTTTGTTGGATTCATCTTCGCCGCCCTGGCAGGTAACTTCAGTATTTTCCTCAGATATATCCATCTCATCTTCTTCATCGTGCTGCTTCACAACAGCATGGCCTTTTTAAGCGGTTATTATTTACCGAAAGCATTCAATGTGGAGGAGATCAACTGCAGAACCATCTCCATTGAGACAGGGATACAAAACTCCGGCCTGGGCCTGGCACTGATATTCAACCCGAGGATCTTCCCCCCTGAGCTGAACCTGGGCGGCATGGCATTCGTTGCGGCATGGTGGGGCATATGGCATATCGCTGCCGGCTTAATGCTGGCTTTCTATTGGAGAAAACGCCTCGCCAGGCCGGTAACACTATAAACCAATAAGCTATGATCTATCGTTACGACTTCCGCTATGCAATAGCCAAATTTCTTGTGAGCATCGCTTTAAAAGTGAACTTCAGGAAGATGGTGTTCGTGGGTAGAAATGAGAATGTGTCGAAAAAGAGAGCGGTCATTTTCGCACCCAATCACCGCAATGCGCTTCTTGATGCGCTCCTGATTGTCTATGCCACTTATCCCTTGAAACAGGTAGTCTTCCTCGCCCGCGCCGATATCTTCAGGCAGAAAGTGATTGCATGGATGCTGAGAGGAATGCGTATTATGCCGGTCTTCAGAATGCATGACGGCAAAGATAATCTGAACAGGAACAGTGAGATCTTCAACAATGCCACCAGGATTTTGAAGAACAACAATCCCATCGCCATCTTCCCTGAGGCTAGACATAACCCCAGACAGTCGCTCCTCTCCTTACAGAAAGCTGTTCCCCGCATTGTACTGCCAACGGAGGCATCCTGTGACTTCCAGCTCCGGAGCCAGATTGTGCCCGTGTCGATCTACTACCGCGATATCTCAGGATTCCTGTCTGATGTCTATATCACCTTTGGCACACCCATTGAAGTATCTAAATACAGGGATCAGTACAACGAGAACCCTGTTCAGGCGATCAACCAGCTTCGTCAGGAGATGGAGACAAGCCTCGGGTCGATGGTGGTCAATATTCAGAACGATGCTTTTTATGATGAATATCTGCATGCCATCGACTGGAACGGAGACAGGATTGCCGGAGAAGTGTTTTCCGGCAGCAAAGATGGTTTCCTCCAGGCATCACTGCAGATTGTAAAGAAGATGGATGAACTATTTGAGAATAACCGTTTCCTCTTTGATGCAAAGATTACCGGATTCCGTGAGGCGCTGGCTATACTGAAAGAAGAGGGTCTCACAACGAAAGACCGCATTGATCAACCCTCATCCCGCGCTGTCCTCTCTACCCGTTTCGCAGCCCTTCTCCTTTCTGCACCCCTGGCACTATTCGGTTTTATGAACGGGATTTTTCCTATGCTGATCAAAAAAAAGCTCCTGAGCCTGTTCGAGGACAAGCAGTTCATCGCCTCTGTGAGATATGCCTCCGGTCTGATCTTTGTTCCGCTATTCGACCTGATCCAGTCACTTGCACTGGGGTTCATCACGCAAGCGTGGTGGCTGGCCCTTGCCTATTTTTTTGCGATGCCGCTCACCTTTTATTTTGCGCTCATCTGGCGCAAATGGCTGAGGTCGGCACGGAGAGACCTCAAAGTGCACAGGTTCGCCCACAGGCTTCCCGACAGATGGAAGCAGGTGGTGGCACTTATCCACCTTTAAGCCCCTATTTCCGATCTTTGAGATGGAACACTATCTTCCTCGCTTTCATCAGCTCGTCATGTGAGATGCGGTAGCTTCTCCACCGTCTGCCATCAATCACTATCTTATCGATGAATCGAGCATCGGCAGAGGGACGGATGGTCTCAATCTCAAGGTGTGAGGAGGCAGAGGTTTGCTTATCAAGCTGCAACGTGATCCTGTCGAAAACAGGTGTGGTGAAGGTGTAGGAGGGATCGGTCGCATTGTCGGGATAAAAGCCCATCATGGTGAAGACCGCCCAGGCAGACATGGTGCCGGTATCATCATTCCCGGGAAGACCGTCAGGTGCGTTCCTGAAGTGTTCCGCCAACAGTTCCTGCGTCAGCTTCTGCGTGCGCCACTCTTCTCCTTTCAGATAACTGAAGAGATAGGGATAACCAATATTGGGTTCGTTGGTGGGGTCGTAATGCCCCTCGTCAAACACCTCCTGCAGCCTTTTTACAAACTGCCTCCTGCCCCCGTGCATCTTTATCATCCCCTGCACATCATGCGGCACCATAAAGGAGTAGTTCCACGCGCTCCCCTCGTGGAAACCGGGGACAGGCTCGAAGTTCTCACCCTGCTTCGGGTTGAAGGGTGAGAGAAAGTGTCCGTCAGGAAGAAGAGGACGGAAGAGACCAAACTCCGGTGAGAAATATTTTTTGTAGTTCATCGACTGCAGGTAGAACCTGCCTGCATCCTCCTGCCTGCCCAGAGCTGATGCAAATTTCGACAGAGCGTGATCGGCAATATAATATTCCAGTGCGTGTGAGACGGAGTTGTCATACGCTTCCCGCAGGGGGATATATCCTTTCTCAAGATAATCATCGATGTCGGGACGGATAAAATTCTCTTCCCCCCTGGTGGTGGCCGATTTGACCATAGCCCGGTAAGCAGCATCCACATCAAAATCACGCAACCCCTTCATCCAACTGTCCACGATCACCGTGATGGCAGGATCACCCTCCATGGTGAGCGTTTCACGGCTGTAGAGCTCCCACCTGGGCAGCCACCCGCCCTCTTTGTACATCTCCACCATGGAGCGGACCATATCGAGTTGTTTAGCGGGATAGAGCAGCGTCAGCAGCTGATGTACGTTGCGGTAGGTATCCCACAAAGAGAAAACGGTGTAGCGGGTATCGACCGTTTGGCCAATCCCTTCTCCCTCCATCACCGGGTACTCACCGTTCACATCGTTCAGCACGTTGGGATGAATCAGTGCATGATACAATCCGGTATAGAAAATCGTCTGCTGATTGTCGCTGCCCCCCTCAGGCATCACTGCAGACAACACCTCGTTCCATGCGTTACGGGCATTGCCCTTCACCTTATCAAAATCGAATGCCGGCTGCTCACGCTCAAGATTAAGACGGGCATTCTCGGTGCTGACAAACGAGACACCTATCTGTACCTCTACCTGCTCTCCTTCCTCCAGATCGAAAGTGAACCACGCTCCTATATCATCACCCGCAATATCTCGGGTGTAGCGGGTATAGAGCTTGCGGGTGCCGCTGGTGGCATCCCACTGTGCCTCCACCCCCATCTCCCGCTGTTGCTTCCAGTAGCCACTGCGGAGCGGCGTCCTGTTAACCCTCATCACGAAGTAGATGGGGAAGACTGCCTGAGGATTGTAGCAAAAGGTACCCAGCAGCTTCATCCCCTCCACCTCGGTGTCGCTCACCCTGCGCATCCAGGCACCCGACTCATTGGTCAGTCCTTCCCCCAGGTTGAGGAGGATGTTTGCCTGCCCAGCGGGGAAGGTGAATCGGGCGATGCTGCTCCGTGTGGTAGCTGTGACCTCGGTGTCGATATTGTATCTGTTGAGCTTGTTGGAATAATAACCCGGTGAGGCACTCTCCTCACTCATCTCACTGCCATACTCCTCGTAATTGACGTTGAGACCACCCGTCGTTGGCATCAGCAGCAGTGACCCTGCCTCGGGACACCCCACACCACTCAGGTTCACATGGGAGAAACCGGTGAAGAAGTTGTTGTCGCCCGAGTAAGGTGTGGACCACCACTGACTGTCTTTGTCGAACCTGTTGTTCTCAGAACCCATCACATTGAAGGGCGCCACTGACATCATCCCGTTGGGCATCACAGCACCGGGGTTCGTCGTGCCGTAGTTGGTCGTCCCGATAAAGGGATTCACTCTGTCGACCAACTCCTGAGAGTAAGCACGGATAGGAAGAAGCGCAAACAGCAAAAGAAAAAGTCGGGTAAATTTTGTCATAAAGCCTGGTTTTTGTGAAAAGATTGTGACAAGACAAAGATAAGGATATTGTTCAAATTTGGATGGGATGAACTTCTGTAAGGTGGAGAGGTTTCATCAAAAGAACCATTAAAAACTAAAAAAAATCCCTATTTTTGTAATTGCTATAAGCAATAAAGAACCTGAACGATAACCAAGACATACTATGAGCTGGAGAAATCACCTGTCTGAACATTCCTGTAGTGCCGAAGAGGCGATCAAGGCGATTAAACCGGGAGACCACCTGGTGTACAGTCACGCGGCGGCGGCACCGGTGACGATCAACAATGCGCTGGTGGCTCACAAGGATGATTACCATGACATCTCCATCTACCACATGCTGTTCACGGGTGATCCGGTACACCTGGCACCGGGGATGGAAGATCATTTCCGGTTGAGGACAAGCTTTATTGACGGCTCCTCGCGTGATGCCATCAATGGCGGAAGAGCCGATTTTTATCCCTGTTACTTTCACCAGCTGCCTGCCATGTTCGATATCAAATCGTTCCCGGTAGATGTGGCTGTCATCCATATCACCCCACCCAACGAATACGGCTACTGCAGTTTCGGCGTCTCCATCGACTATATCAAGGCAGCCTGTCGCAATGCAAAGATCATCATCGCCGAGATGAATGATCAGATGCCGCGTACCATGGGTCCTGAGAACAGGATCCACGTGAAAGAGCTGGATTATATTGTTGAGGTGTCACACCCGCTGAAAGAAATTGCCAGGCCCACGATCGGAGTGCTGGAGCAGCAGATAGCACAATACTGCTCCTCGCTGATCGATGACGGCTCCACGCTGCAGATAGGCATAGGAGCTGTCCCCGATGCGGTGGTGTCGTTACTGGACGACCGTAAGGACCTGGGTATCCACACGGAGCTGTTCACTCCCGGCATCGCTGATCTGGTGAAAAAAGGGGTGATCACGGGAAGAAGGAAAACATTTCACCGCGACAAGATTATCTTTACCTTTCTGATGGGAGACAGGGAGACCTATGAGTTTGCGCATAACAATCAGATGCTGGAGGCTTATCCTGTGGACTACACCAACTATCCCTTCAACATCGCCAGGAACATGAACATGATCTCACTCAACTCCTGCATCGAGGTCGATTTTACCGGTCAGGTGGTCTCAGAATCCATTGGCATCAACACCTACAGCGGCACCGGTGGCCAGGTCGACTTCGTTCAGGGTGCCCGTCTCTCAAAAGGAGGGAAATCTATCATCGCCATCCCCTCCACAGCGTCAAAGGGAAGGAGCTCACGCATCACTCCCTTCCTGAAGGAAGGTGCTGCTGTGACCACCTCAAGGAACGATGTGGACTATGTTGTGACAGAGTATGGTATTGCCCATCTGCGGGGACAATGCCTGAAGGAGCGGGCACGGTTGCTGATCAACATCGCCCACCCCGATTTCAGGGTGGAGCTCGACAAGGAGTACTTCAACCGTTTTAAGAGATCAGCCCTCGATTAAGCGGGGTGTGTTGACACCCCTACTCACTTAGTTTCTTTACGATGGCATCGACGGCCGCCGGCAGTCCCTCGGCATTCTTGCCACCGGCAGTGGCGAAATGAGGCTGTCCACCTCCACCACCCTGTATCAGCTTCGCCGCTTCTCGTACCATATTTCCGGCATGGAAGCCACGCACCACCAGGTCGTCGCTCAGCATCACTGTAAGGCTTGGTTTGCCGTTGGATGCCACCCCTGCCACAAACAGCATCTTCTCAGGAAACTCACTCTTCAACTGGAATGCGATATCTTTCACCACATCGGGTATACCCACAGGCAGCATCACCTTAAACAGGGTGACACCACTGACATCTTCCTTTTTGTCAATGATATGCTGTTTCAACTGTCCTGTTTTCTCCTTCACAAAATCCTGTATCTGCTGCTTCATCTCATCGTTCTCTGTCAGCAGGCGCTGTACACCCTGCATAATATCTGGCACATTGTTGAGCAGGCTCTTAATCTCGACGATGGCATCCTCTTTCGCATAGAGGTACTCCTCACACACCTTCGCGGTGACCGCCTCAATACGACGAACACCTGCCGCGATAGCACTCTCACTCACGATGCGGAAGGTGCCAATGCGACCGGTAGAGGAGATGTGAGTGCCGCCGCAGAGTTCGATGGAGGTGCCAAAACGAACGGTGCGCACATCATCACCATACTTCTCGCCGAACAGGGCTATAGCGCCCTGTGCCTTCGCCTCTGCTATAGGGAGATGGCGATGCTCCTCGATAGCAAAATCACCCCTGATAGCAGCTGTCACTTTTCTCTCCACTGCACGGAGCTCTTCGGTTGTCATCTTTTGAAAATGGGAAAAGTCGAAACGCAGCAGCTCGGGTGAAACATAGGATCCCTTCTGCTCCACGTGCGTTCCCAGCACATTGCGGAGCGCCTCATGCATCAGGTGCGTGGCGGTATGGTTGCACTCGGTGGCTGTCCGCTTCTCAGCATCTATCCGTGCGATGAAGCTCCCCTTCACATCCCGCGGCAGCCTGTCGGTAAGATGAATGGCAAGGTTGTTCTCACGTTTCGTGTCAAAGATCACGATCTTCTCACTCCCGTCGTCAGCCATCAGCCAGCCGCTGTCGCCTACCTGTCCTCCCATCTCAGCATAGAAGGGTGATCGCGACAAAACAATCTGGAAAAATTTTCTGTTCTTCTGTTTTACCTCTCTGTAGCGAAGCAGTTGTGTGGTGCTTTCCGTCTCGTCGTAACCAACAAACAGGGGGTCGCCCTCCCGCACACGGGTCCAATCGCCCGTCTCCGTGGCAGCAGCGTTGCGGGCACGATCCTTCTGCTTCTGCATCTCGGCATTGAAACCCTCAACATCAGCACGCATACCATGCTCACGTAGTATCAGCTCTGTCAAATCGAGCGGAAAACCATAGGTGTCGTAGAGTTGAAAAGCCACCTCACCACTCAGCACACCCCCCTCTTTCTCGGGGAGGTTCTTCTCCAGCATCTTTATGCCTGTCTCCAGTGTCCGCAGGAACGACTCCTCCTCCTCCTTCATCACTTTCTCAATGAGCGTCTGTTGTGCCGGCAGCTCAGGATAAGCCTCGCCCATCACTTCGATCAGCGTGGGAATCAGCAGGTACATAAACGATTCATGCATACCGAGGAAGGTATACCCGTAGCGCACGGCACGGCGTAGGATGCGGCGGATCACATAACCCGCTCTGGCGTTCGACGGCAGTTGGCCGTCGGTGATGGAGAAGGCGATCGTACGCACATGATCAGCAATGACACGCATGGCCACATCTCTTCCGGGATCTTCACCATAGGCGGCACTGCTTATCTCTCCCAGCCGGCGGATGATGGGTGAAAAAAGATCGGTGTCGTAATTGGAGAGTTTGCCCTGCACCGCCATACAGAGACGCTCAAAACCCATCCCGGTGTCAATCACCTTTGCCGGAAGCGGCTCCAGCGTGTTGTCAGCCTTGCGGTTATACTGCATAAACACCAGGTTCCATATCTCGATCACCTGGGGATGGCTCTGGTTAACCAGCGTCAGTCCATCTACCGCGGCACGCTCACTCTCGGGACGGATGTCGATATGTATCTCGGAGCAGGGGCCACAGGGGCCTGTATCTCCCATCTCCCAGAAATTGTCATGCTTGTTGCCGTTAATGATCCGCTCTTTGGGCAGGTACTGCTCCCAGTAGGATGCTGCCTCATCATCGCGCTCCAGGTGCTCATCAGGTGCTCCTTCAAAGACTGTCGCATAGAGTCGTTCCTGATCCAGCTTCAGCACCCCGGTAAGGTATTCCCATGCCCATGCGATCGCCTCCTTCTTGAAATAATCACCAAACGACCAGTTGCCCAGCATCTCGAACATGGTGTGGTGATAGGTGTCGTGCCCCACCTCCTCCAGGTCGTTGTGCTTTCCGCTCACACGCAGACATTTCTGTGAATCGGCCACACGCTTGTACTTAACAGGCGCATTGCCCAGAATGATATCCTTGAACTGATTCATACCGGCATTGGTGAACATCAGTGTGGGGTCATCCTTGATGACCATCGGTGCCGATGACACAATCTGGTGCTGTTTCGATTTGAAGAACTCTTTGAACGACTGGCGAATTTCTTTGGAACTGATCATATCTCTTTATTCGTTTATTATATCAATGCGTTTGCATGACGACTCACCGTTTCTGGTTTCAGGCGTTTCCTGTTTCTAACAGTGAGACAAGCATGCTTTTGATGTTTTGAAGTGCAAAGATACTATTTTCTTGAGTTTTATGGAACAGGAAATGAATCACGGGATTTATTAATTTGTCTGTAATGATGAATAATCGTACTTTTGAAGTAACTAATGCACCCTATATGTCCATAAAGAAGATAACGCATTGTCCCGTCTGCGACAACAGCGATTTCTATAAGGTTTTTGATTCAGTGGATCACTTCTCCAGCAATGAGGTGTTTCCCGTCTGTGATTGCAGTGAGTGTGGATTCCGCTTCACCAACAGTTTTCCTTCGGAGGATGTGATCGGGAAATACTATGACTCACCTGCATACATCTCTCATTCCGACTCAGACAAAGGATTGACCAACAGGATGTATCACCTCTTCAGAGGGTTGATGCTCAGGCGGAAGGTTAATCTGGTGAAGCGGCACCTGAAGAGAGAAAATGCAAACCTGCTGGATATAGGTTGTGGTACCGGTTATTTCCTGAACGCTGCGAAGGAAGAGGGGTTCATTGTCTCCGGCATCGAAAAAGATTACAGGGCACGAGAGAAGGCGATTACCCGGTTTGAGCTTGATGTAAGGGACGAGAATGCTTTCTTCAGTCTGGAGAACTCATCGTACGATGTGGTGACACTCTGGCATGTGCTGGAGCATCTGGAGCATCTGAATGAACGCATCGACAAAATCGGGGAGCTCCTCTCACCTGACGGCAGGGTGGTGATCGCACTGCCCAACCACCTGTCGTACGATGCCCGGTGTTACAGGGAAAAATGGGCGGCATACGATACACCACGCCATCTGTGGCATTTCACCCCCGACACCCTGGAGCGGTTAATGATAAAACACAGGATGCAGGTGATAAAGCGCTACCGCATGCCTCTCGATGCGTACTATGTATCACTGTTAAGTGAAACCTACAGAGGCAGCAGAACGATGATCAAATATCTGAGGGCATTCATGACAGGCACCACCGGTTATCTGCTCTCACTATTCAACCCCGAACAATCAAGTTCAATCATCTATATCATCAAAAAGAGAGACAGCTGAAAAATAAATTTGCCATTCCTCGCGAATAGTATTATTTTTGGAATGGATAACCAATTCTGATTCAGCATCTCTGAAGGTCAACTTTTTTTAATTGATACAGCAATTATGGGCAAACGAAAAAAACCAATCCAGTTCAGTGAAAAGAGACTCTTCTACTCTATCCAGGAGGTGGCGGACCATTTTGCGGTCAATGTCTCCCTTTTGCGATTCTGGGAGAAGGAGTTTGAGAACATCAGCCCGAGGAAAACGGCCGGCGGCACGCGTCAGTACACCCGTGAGGATGTGCAGCAACTGGAGATCGTCTTTCATCTCGTGAAAGAGAAGGGGATGACGCTCGACGGGGCACGGCAAACGCTGAAAACGAAAAAAGATGATGAGACCAGGAGGGTTGAGGCGGTCTCCAAACTGACAGAGATCAAAAAAGAGCTGCAGCTGCTCGAAGAGGAGTTCAACCAGTTGCATGCACAGCAGAAATATTCAAAAAGAAAAACAGAGCAAGGATGAGGAAATATATTTTTTTAGTGACGTTACTCTTCAGTACGCTAATCTTCGCACAAAACGAGACAGCAGTGAAGGTGGGTGCTGAGATGACAGATAGCTATTTCCCCCTGCTGAAAGGGAAACGGGTCGCCGTGATGACCAACCAGACCGGCATGGCAGGTGATGAGCACCTGGTGGATCTGCTGAAGAGGAACCGGTTCAACATTGTAGGCATCTTCTCTCCGGAGCATGGCTTCAGGGGTACAGCCGATGCCGGTGAGCATGTGGCCAGTTCTGTCGATGAGAAGACAGGCATACCCATCTGGTCGCTCTACGGTAGCGGCAGCGGCAAACCCTCTGCTACCAGGATGAAGGCGTTTGATGTACTGCTGTTCGACCTGCAGGATGTGGGACTACGGTTCTACACCTATTACGCCAGCATGTCAAGACTGATGGATGCCTGCGCTGAGCATGGGAAGCAGATGATCATCCTGGACCGTCCCAACCCCAATGGGATGTATGTGGACGGGCCGATCCTCGACATGAAGCATAAGTCGGGTGTGGGCTGGCTGCCCATCCCTGTGGTTCACGGCATGACGCTGGGTGAGCTGGCGCTGATGATCAACGGTGAGAAGTGGCTGCCACAGGGTCGCGTGTGTGATATCACCGTGATCCCCTGTGAGAATTACACCCATCAGACACGGTATGAACTGCCGATATCTCCCTCACCCAACCTGCCCAACATCCACGCGATCTATCTCTATCCCTCCACCTGTCTCTTCGAGGGAACAGTGGTGAGCCTGGGCAGAGGCACCCCCTACCCCTTTGAGGTATACGGTCATCCCGCATTCAAAGGATCCGATTTCTCGTTCACCCCGCGCAGCGTTCCCGGGGCCAAGAACCCGCCACTGCTCAATAAAAAGTGCTACGGGGTTGATCTGAGGAACCTCTCCAATGAACATATATGGGAGAACGGATTCGACCTCACCTATATCATCGACGCATATAAGAACCTCGGCATGGGTAATCAATTCTTCACCTCCTTCTTCGAAAAACTGGTCGGGGTGGACTACATCCGGCAGGATATCATTGCCGGCAAAACAGCCGGAGAGATCGAAGAGAGATGGTTTTGCGATGTGGTGAAGTTCAAACAGCAACGCAGACCCTATCTACTTTATGAAGAATAGCCTCTGCGTGAAATGTTCAATTAATAAAAAATGCGCAATGATGCGCATTTTTTGTATTTTTGCATTTCATTTACATTATGGTCATGAAAAGGACCGGTATTCAAATATTTAAATCGCTTATCAGCATCAAATAAGCTCGCTTAACCGCTGTTTGATACAAAGCGATTTGGTTTTGCACATAGGAAAGAAAAGAATTGAATAATCATATGGAGATTGCAAGCAAATACAACCCTGCAGAGGTAGAAGAGAAGTGGTATCAGTACTGGATGGAAAACAATCTGTTCCACTCCGAGCCGGATGATCGTGAACCCTATACTATCGTTATCCCTCCACCCAACGTCACCGGCGTACTGCACATGGGTCATATGCTGAACAACACCATACAGGATGTGCTGGTACGTCGTGCACGCATGCAGGGCAAGAACGCATGCTGGGTGCCCGGTACAGATCATGCTTCTATCGCCACAGAAGCGAAGGTGGTGAATCGTCTCGCTTCACAGGGTATCAAAAAGAACGATCTCTCCAGGGAGGAGTTTCTTGCACATACATGGGAGTGGACACACGAGCATGGGGGGATCATCCTGGAACAACTGAAGAAGCTGGGTGCTTCATGCGACTGGGAGAGGACCGCCTTCACCATGGATGAAGAGCGCTCTGAAAGCGTCTTGCGTGTCTTCTGCGACCTCTACGACAAGGGGTTGATTTACCGCGGTGTGCGGATGGTAAACTGGGATCCCAAAGCGCTCACGGCACTCTCCGACGAGGAGGTGATCCACAAGGAGGTGACCGGCAAGCTCTATTATCTCCGGTATATGATTGAAGGCGACCCAAAGAAATCCTATGCTGTGGTGGCCACCACCCGCCCCGAGACCATTATGGGCGACACTGCCATGTGTATCAATCCGAACGATCCGAAGAATTCGCACCTGAAAGGAAAAAAAGTAATCGTACCACTGATCGGCAGGGTCATCCCGGTGATCGAGGATGATTATGTGGATATCGAATTTGGTACGGGCTGCCTGAAGGTGACGCCGGCACATGATGTGAACGACTATATGCTGGGAGAGAAGTACAACCTCCCCTCCATCGACATATTCAATCCTGACGGTACGCTCAACGAGCATGGAGCGCAGTATGCAGGGATGGAACGCTTTGCCGTACGTGAACAGATTGAAAAGGACCTGGAAGCAGCCGGGCTGATGGAGAAGAGCGAGCCCTACACCAACAAGGTAGGGTTCTCTGAACGTACAGACGAGGCGATTGAGCCGAAACTCTCGATGCAGTGGTTCATGAAGATGGATGAGCTGACCAGACCTGCCGCCGCAGCGGTGGAGGACGACACCATCCGCTTCTTCCCGGAGAAGTACAAGAACACCTACCGCCACTGGATGGAGAATATCAAGGACTGGTGCATAAGCCGCCAGCTCTGGTGGGGACATCAGATACCGGCCTATTACCTCCCACAAGGGGGGTATGTGGTGGGCCTTACGCGGGAGGAAGCTTTTGAGAAAGCAAAGGCAATGGTGAGCTACCCAATCACGATCGACGATCTGAAACAGGATGAGGATGTACTCGACACCTGGTTCTCCTCCTGGCTGTGGCCCATCTCCGTCTTCGACGGTATCCGGCAGCCGGAGAACAACGACATCAACTACTACTATCCTACAAGCGACCTGGTAACAGCTCCCGATATCATCTTCTTCTGGGTGGCCCGCATGATTATGGCAGGTTATGAATACCGGCAGGAGGCCTGCTTCAGGAATGTCTACTTCACGGGCATCGTACGTGACAAGCAGGGAAAGAAGATGTCGAAGCAGCTGGGTAACTCACCCGACCCCATCGGGCTGATGAATCAGTATGGTGCCGACGGTGTGCGCATGGGCATGCTCCTCTCCTCGGCGGCCGGCAACGACCTGCTATTTGATGAGATACTCTGTGAACAGGGACGTAACTTCAACAACAAAATATGGAACGCCTTCCGCCTGATCAGGGGTTGGGAGACAGACAACACCATCCCTCAGCCGGAGTCGGCGAAGATTGCCATCGACTGGTTCAGCAGCAAGCTCTCCGAGACCATCCTGGAGATGGACAATCTCTTCTCCAGGTACCGTCTCTCCGAGGCGCTGATGCTCCTCTACAAACTATTCTGGGATGAGTTCTCCTCCTGGTACCTGGAGATCATCAAGCCTGCTTATCAGCAGCCAATAGACAGTGAGACCTACAAGGTGACACTACACTATTTCGATGCTTTACTCAGGTTGCTGCACCCCTTTATGCCCTTCATCACAGAAGAGTTGTGGCAGGCACTCCAGCATAGAGAGGCAGGTGAAAGCATCATGACAGTACTTCAACCCAAAAGCGGAGAGAGGGACATGGATCTGTTGGCCGGCATCGAAGAGATCAAACAGGTGATTGCAGGTGTACGCACCATCAGGCTGGAAAAGAACATACCCACCAGGGATGCACTGGAACTACGGGTGATCGGCAATCACGACGAGAGATACAACAGCGTGATCACGAAGATGTGCAACCTCTCCTCCTTCTCTATAATACCGGAAAAGGAGCCCGGAGCAGCAGGATTTATGGTGGGTACCACCGAGTACTCCGTGCCCCTGGCCGACAAGATGGATGTGGAAGCGGAGTTACA
>JAAYGM010000092.1 GCA_012727735.1 Bacteroidales bacterium
GATCCACCTGAGACGGCTGAGCCTGAACCGGTATTGCCAAAACTTCATATTGAGGGTAGATACCTGAAGAACGAACAGGGGAAAACCATCCATCTACATGGGTTTGCACAGACCTATAGCCCTTTCTTTAACCAAGACGCATGGAATAATTACGATGTCGCAGGATGTCTGCGGTATAACAAAATGTTGATCGACGGGATCATGGCTGCCGGCTGGAAGATGAATTTCGTCCGCATGCATATGGATCCCTACTGGAGTGACGATACGAGCAAACCTTCGGTACGCTACGAGGGTCATGAACGTTTCTCTTCGACACGATTTAAAAAATATCTGGATGAGGTATTTATCCCGATGGCAGCATACGCCAATGAAAAGGGACTCTATGTGGTTTTTCGTCCCCCGGGGGTTTCTCCCCATAAGATTGCAGTGGGCGACGACTACAACATGTTTCTTGAGGAAGTATGGAGCATTGTGTCGGCCCATCCAAAAATAAAGAATAACACGGGCATCATGTTTGAACTGGCTAATGAACCCGTCGACATACTGGGTCCCGATGGTACCTATGCCGGCAGTGGACAGGGACATTTTGACCAAATGAAAACCTTCTGTCAACGCATTGTCAATAAGATTCGGGCCAATGCCACCAACATCGTATGGGTGCCCGGACTGGGTTATCAATCCTCTTTCAGCGGATTTGCATACAATCCGGTAGAGGGAACCAATATCGGTTACGCGGTACACGCCTATCCCGGCTGGTATGGCAGTGATACCGAGGAGGCAAGTGTGGAGCTGGGACGCACCATGGGAGGCGGTTATGAAAGTTTCCAACGTGGCTGGAATGCGCAGGTAAAACCGATCGCCGACATCGCACCTGTGATGGTCACCGAAATGGATTGGGCACCTGCCAAATATGAAGCCTCCTGGGGCAAAAGCTTCACCGGTACAGTGGGTGGACCCGGATTCGGGGCCAACTTTAAATATATTGCTGACATGACCGGAAATGTGAGTTGGCTGCTTTTTACCGAATGCAACCGGCTGGCAGCTTTCAAGAACACACCGGGTATTCCGGGTCAATACACGTTCCTGAACGATCCCGAAGCCTGTCCCTGGCCCATCTATCACTGGTTTGCTGAATATGCTGCGGGAGTGAGTGGAGATGGGGCTGAATTGCAGGGCTTAGCATTATTTGATATCGATGAAAATCTGCAGATATTGACTGGCGGAGAACGTTATCTGATCACAATGGCTATCTTTGCCGATGGTTCTTCCCGACCTGTGACCGGTGAAACCCGTTTTCAGATCTCCGATGCCTCTATCGTTGAGATAGATGAGCATGGTGTCATGAGAGCATTGAAAGATGGAACAACGGTGGTCACTGCATCCTATACCTCTCCGGGCAATGTGACCAAATCTGTGACTGTCTCTGTGCATGCGACCAGTTTTCCGCTGACCGCAGCCATGTTCAATCCCTCTATCTTTGAGGAAGGTTCATTTCAAGAAGATACACAGACTTTGATTACCGGTCAGTATGGTTTTGGTGGATGGTGGTACAACAAAGGCATTGATCTCTCAGGCGAAAAATACCTGATCGCGGAACTGGGTAACGACAACGATTCCGGTGTCTCCTTCCGCCTCTTCGACGAAAACAATTATTGGTCTCAGGCCGCAATCTATGATTTTGGCGACAAACGACGCGTCGTGGTCGATCTACAAAATATGTACAAGAAAGTTGGCGAACAACAGGTCAGCCTGGACCCATCCCATCTCTTCATCATCGGATTCTGGTCGACAGGCAATAAGCCGATCATCATCCGGCAAGTCTATCTCT
The DNA here is from genome assembly GCA_012727735.1 of Bacteroidales bacterium. Taxonomy (GTDB): domain Bacteria; phylum Bacteroidota; class Bacteroidia; order Bacteroidales; family Dysgonomonadaceae; genus Proteiniphilum. The sequence continues at coordinate 1,829 of JAAYGM010000092.1, forward strand.
CCGATTCACCTAATTAAAACGAAAGAACGATGAAACAACATTTTACATTCTCTCTTTTAGTCCTCCTTCTCTTTGCAGCGAAAAGCATCTCTGCACAGGAAGATCAGGGAGCAAAAGCAACCAACCCGATTATCTGGGCAGACGTGCCCGACGTAGCCATGGTGCGTGTGGGGGATACCTACTACATGAGCAGTACAACCATGCACATGAGTCCCGGCCTGCCCATCATGAAATCGAAGGACCTCGTGAACTGGAGGCTGGTAAGCTATGCCTACGATACACTTGCCGATAATGAGAAGCTGCGGCTGGAGAATGGGAAGAATGCCTATGGTGCCGGCTCCTGGGCCAGCAGCATCCGTTATCACAACGGATTGTTCTATGTATCCACCTTTTCGGCCACTTCAGGTAAAACCCATGTCTTCACCACCGACAACATCGAAAAAGGAACGTGGAAGGAGACTACCTTTGAACCGGTGCTGCATGATCATACCCTTTTCTTTGATGATGACGGCAGGGTTTACATGATTTACGGTGCAGGTGATATCCGAATTGCTGAGCTTACACCCGAGGTATCGGGACTCAAAGAAAACGGAATACACGAGGTGATCATTCCCAATGCCAGCAAAGTGGCTTCAGATAGAGTGGGTCTTCCTGCCGAGGGATCGCAGATGGTGAAACAC
>JAAYGM010000093.1 GCA_012727735.1 Bacteroidales bacterium
AAAATGGAAGTTCCCCTTCTTGCTCCGAAAGCCAACCTTACGGCATCATCCGATTTCAACTTTGCCATGGCGGTTGCCATGTTCGGACAACTGCTGCGTGATTCTGCCTATAAGGGTGATGCCTCTTATGCGAAAGTGATTGAGCTGGCCCGTAAGGGGCTGGATAACGACCCCAACGGGTACCGGCGCGAGTTTATAAGGTTGGTGGAAGCGGTGGAGCAGTTGGAGATTATTTAAACGATCTCCATCCACCACCATTGTATGCTTCGAATCCCATACTTTTCAGGAAATGGACGGCCTGACCGCTGCGTGCTCCGCTTTCACAAACCGCCACAATGGGAGTCTCTTTGCTGAACTTATCCATTTCAACCGGTAAAATGGACAACGGGATATTGACAGAACCGGCAGGATGCCCGGAATAATATTCTTCCTGACTTCGTACATCTAATAACAATGCACCTTTTTGAATCTTTTCCTTCAATTCGTCCTTCCCTTTTAATTTGAATATATCACTTAAAAAACCCATTTCCTATTGTTTATGTTGTATGTAAAAAATGTAATCCTATCTTATTCTGACAAAAAGTCATCTTTTTCCCTTTGGCAAAGATTTTGACCATATCTTGTTGTAAATCTTTGATTCGTGAATGTCGGAACAGAAATAATGAGCTAGTCTTAACAATCTGTCGCGGTGCTTTGTTCATATAGACGAGGTCATTGATGTGATGCAATCAGGTTTCATTCATAACGATATAAAAAAGGAGCAATATGAATTTCAATAATTTTACCATAAAGGCGCAGGAGGCGGTACAGAAAGCGATCGACCTGGCGCAGGGCAACAACCAGCAGATGATTGAGCCGGCACACCTGCTCAAGGGGGTGATGCTGGTGGGCGAGAACGTGACCAGCTTCCTTTTTCAGAAGCTGGGTGTCAACGTAGGTCAACTGGAGATGGTACTCGACAGGGAGATTGAGTCTTACCCGCGCGTATCGGGCGGTGAGCCCATGCTGAGCCGTGAGACCAATGCTGTGCTGCAGAAGGCGACCGACTTCACAAGCAAGATGGGCGATCGGTTTGTCTCTGTTGAACATCTGCTGATGGCTGTGCTTAACGAAAAGAACACCGCCTCGCAGATGATGAAGGATGCCGGCGTCTCGCTCAAGGAGCTGCAGCAGGCAATTGAGGAGCTGCGCAAAGGCACGAAGGTGACCAGCCAGAGTGCTGAGGAGACCTACCAGTCGCTGGGCAAGTATGCCGTCAACCTCACCGAGCGTGCCCGCAACGGCAAGCTCGACCCGGTGATCGGCCGCGATGAGGAGATACGCCGTGTGCTGCAGATCCTGAGCCGCCGCACCAAGAACAACCCCATCCTCATCGGTGAGCCGGGGACGGGGAAGACCGCCATTGCCGAAGGGCTGGCGTTCCGCATTGTGCGTGGCGACGTACCCGAGAACCTGAAAAGCAAACAGATCTACTCCCTCGACATGGGAGCACTGATCGCCGGCGCGAAATACAAGGGTGAGTTCGAAGAGCGGCTGAAAGCGGTCATCAATGAGGTGGTGAAAGCGGAAGGGGAGATCATCCTCTTTATCGACGAGATCCATACGCTCGTGGGTGCCGGCAAGAGCGAGGGGGCGATGGATGCCGCCAACATCCTGAAGCCTGCGCTGGCGAGGGGTGAGCTGCGCGCCATCGGTGCCACCACGCTCGATGAGTACCAGAAGTACTTTGAGAAAGACAAGGCGCTGGAGCGACGCTTCCAGACGGTGGCGGTGGATGAACCGACTGAGTCGGACAGCATCTCCATCCTCCGGGGACTGAAGGAACGGTATGAGAACCACCACAAGGTGCGTATCATGGATGAGGCGATCATCGCCGCCGTGCAGCTGTCGCACCGCTATATCACCGATCGCTTCCTGCCGGACAAGGCGATCGACCTGATGGACGAGGCAGCCGCGAAGCTGCGCATGGAGGTGGACTCGGTGCCCGAGGAGCTGGATGAGATTATGCGCCGTGTGAAGCAGCTCGAGATAGAGAGGGAGGCGATCCGTCGTGAGAACGACAAGCCCAAGGAGGAGCTGCTGACAAGACAGATTGAGGAGCTGAAGGGCGAGGAGTCGGAGTACAAGGCCAAGTGGCAGTCGGAGAAAGAGCTGATCAACAGGATACAGCAGCAGAAGATCGATATTGAAGATGCCCGTTTTGAGGCTGATCGTGCCGAACGTGAGGGCGACTACGGTAAGGTGGCTGAGCTGCGCTATGGTAAGATCAAGGAGAAGGAGAACGAGATAGAGCAGTTGAAGCGTGAGCTGCACGAACGGCAGGGTGGCCGTGCCATGATCAAGGAGGAGGTGGATGCGGAGGATATTGCCGATGTGGTATCGCGCTGGACAGGTATCCCGGTGAGAAAGATGCTGCAGAGTGAGCGTGAGAAGCTGCTGCACCTCGAGGAGGAGCTGCACAAACGTGTGATAGGACAGGATGAGGCCATCACGGCTGTCTCTGATGCCGTGCGGCGCAACCGTGCCGGGTTGAGTGATGCGAAACGGCCTATCGGCTCATTCATCTTCCTCGGTACCACCGGGGTGGGGAAGACCGAGCTGGCCAAGGCGCTGGCGGAGTATCTCTTCGACGATGAGAACATGATGACCCGCATCGATATGAGCGAGTACCAGGAGAAGTTCAGCGCCACGCGCCTGATAGGTGCTCCTCCGGGATATGTGGGCTATGACGAGGGGGGACAGCTGACGGAGGCGATCCGCCGCAAGCCTTACTCTGTGGTGCTGTTCGATGAGATTGAGAAAGCCCATCCCGATGTGTTCAACATCCTGCTGCAGGTGCTGGACGACGGGCGGCTGACCGACAACAAGGGGAGGGTGGTCAACTTCAAGAACACTATCATCATCATGACCTCTAACATGGGGTCATCACTGATACGGGAGCACTTCGAGAAGATCACCCCTACCAACCGTGAGGAGATCGTTGAGACGACCAAGAGCCTGGTGCTGAACATACTGAAGCAAACCATCCGTCCGGAGTTCCTGAACCGCATTGATGACATCATCATGTTTGCTCCGCTGAAGGAGGATGAGATCACGCAGATTGTCCGTCTGCAGCTGGAGGGTGTGCGCAGGATGCTTGCGCAGAATGGAATCGCACTTCAGTATACGGATGAAGCGATCAATAGTATTTCACGGGCCGGTTTTGATCCCGAGTTCGGGGCGCGGCCGGTGAAGCGGGTTAT